>NZ_JARWLA010000011.1:0-174181 GCF_047445805.1 Rhizobium sp. BR 314
TCAGATGTGTATAATATACATCTGTGGTCGCGGCGGAAATCGCCCACCTTCTTGACGTCCGGCGCAACCTGACCCAGCAGCCACATCGTCTCCACATTACGCCGGCATTCCCGCTCAAGCCGCCGGGATGAGCGCACCTCGTTAAAATAGCCGTAGATGTAGAGCTTCAGCAGATCACGCCGATCGTAGGGCGGACGACCTGTCGAGGCCTCAACCGCKCGCCTGAAGCCGAGCTGCGCAACATCAAGCCCATCGACAAAGGCATCGATCACGCGCACCGCGGCATCTGCGGCAACGTAATCCTCGATCCGCGCTGGCAATAGCGACCTCTGACCCCGATCAGTCCCTGAAACAAATCCCATGAAAATGGCCGCATCGTTTCCAATGCGGCCACTTTAATTGATTTGGCGGACTTCTCACACAGGCTGGTGAGGCGGGCCTTTCCTAGAGTATCTTTGCCAGGAAGTTCTTCGTGCGATCCATCTGGGGATTGGAGAACAGCTCCTGAGGCGCGCCCTCTTCGAGGATCTGGCCGTGATCCATGAAGATCACCCGATGACCGACCTCGCGGGCAAACCCCATTTCATGGGTTACGACGACCATCGTCATGCCTTCGCGCGCCAGGCCGTTCATGACCTGAAGCACTTCACCCACCATTTCCGGATCGAGTGCAGAGGTGGGCTCGTCAAAGAGCATCACATCGGGTCCCATCGCCAGCGCGCGTGCGATGGCCACGCGTTGCTGCTGACCGCCTGAAAGCTCGTCGGGATAGTTGGCCTCCTTTCCACGCAGGCCGACTTTTGCCAGCAATTCATGTGCCACGCGGTCGGCCTCCTCGGGCGCGACTTTCTTGACCTTGCGTGGTCCGATCGTGATGTTTTCCAGGATCGTCAGATGCTTGAACAGATTGAATTGCTGAAACACCATGCCGACATGCTGGCGCAGCTTGTGGATATTGGTTTTGGGGTCGGTCAGCATCATTCCGGCGACTTCGATGTCGCCGCTGGTTGGCGTCTCCAACCCATTTAGGCAGCGCAGGAATGTGCTCTTGCCACTTCCGGATGGCCCGATGACGACGACGACCTCATTATTCTCCACATGCGTGGTAATGCCTTTCAGGATCTCATGCTGCCCGAAGGACTTGTGAAGGTCTTTAACGCTTATCAACTTGAAGCCTCCTCTCGATGTAGGATGAGAACTTCGACAGGGAGAAGATCATGACGAAATAAAGCGCCGCGACGAAGCCCCATATCGTGAAGGATGCGAAGGTTTCGGAGATAACGATCTCGCCCTTATAGACTAGCTCCGCAATGCCGACTGGCGCCAGAAGGGAGGTGTCTTTGATCGTCTGGGCGGCCTGGTTGACCAGGGGCGGGATCATGCGCTTGAAGGCCTGCGGCAGGACGATGTAGCGCATCGTCTGAAAGCCGTTCATGGCAATGCTTGCTGCCGCCTCTTTCTGTCCGCGGTCGACACCCAGGATGCCGGCGCGGACAATCTCGGTGACATAAGCGCCTTCATTCAGGCTGAGGGTGAAGGCCGCGGCAAGAATTGGATAGGTCAGCTGTCCGAACCAGGCATTGACGGGCAGGATCGCCGGCAATCCCAATACGATGAAGAAGAGTTGGACCAGCAATGGTGTCGACCGGAAGATCTCCACATAGGCTGTGGCGATCCATCGGAGCGGCGCAACCTTGGAAAGCCGCATGAGCGCCGCGATCAGCCCTATGATAACCATGAGGATGATTGCGACAATCGCATATTCGATCGTCAGCAGCAGACCGCTGAGGATGACAGGTAGATTTTGCCAGATGGCGTCCATGAACCGTGCCTTGTTTTTGTATTTATCAACGACAGGTCAGACGCGCGGCACGCATTAAGTGCCGCGCGGCTTGCGGATCAATCATAGGACTTTCGAGAGTAGAGGTATCTTTGGCCGGCATCCTGCCAGCTGATTTTATTCCGAAAGCGCCACTTTGTCTGGCTTAACGACATCATTGACCTCGCCGCTCGTATCGCCGCCGAAATACTTCACGAAGAGCTGATGATATTCACCGCTCTTGCGGATTTTGGCGAGCCCATCATTGATCTTGTCGACGAGTTCCGGCTTCGACTTGCTGAGGGCGATGCCGTAATATTCGCCTGTCAGCAGCGGTCCGACAGTCTCGACATTGTCGTGTTTGGATTTGAAATCGACATTGACGGGGTTATCGAAGATGACGGCATCCGCGCCGCCGGTTGCAAGCGCTTGATAGGCCGCGTCGATATTCTGGAACTGCTTGATGTAATCGGATGAAAAGCCGTGGCCGGTCAGATAGTCGACTGAAGAGGTTGCCTTCTTGGTTGCGACGACGTGGCCCTTGAGGTCGTCAAAGCTCTTGATGTCCGATCCTTTTTTCACCAGGACCGAAAGGCCGGATTTGTAGTAGGCATCGCTGAAATTGGCATTCTTCAGTCGACTGGTCTTGATTGTGATGCCTGCGACTGCCGCGTCGATCGAGCCGGCCTGCAGGCTTGGAACGAGCCCGTTGAACGGTAGCGTTTTCAGGGAGACGGTTAAGTTCTCGGCTTTGGCGATTGCATTGATCATGTCAATATCAAATCCGGTGACGACACCATCCTTCTCCGTTTCGAAGGGTGGAAAAGTTGTATCGGCACCGACCACGATGCTTGTAGCCGCATCCTGAGCGATGGCAACGGACGTTCCACCAAATATTGCGGCAAGAGCGGAAGCCACTGTAGCGACCAAAACGATAGACGATTTGCTTTTCAAGGGGGCTCTCCTTTTGGTGGGAGATCATGCCCTTGCGCCTGCGCGCCAATTCAGAAGGCGCGTAAAATTAGACTGCAAGCCTCTCCCTGGGAAATATTCAACGACATTGTTTGCGGGGTCAAGAGCAAGCAGAAACAATTTATTAGCGTGGGCGAATGTGATCATCTCGCTCAAGGCGCAGCCGTAAAGCAGTCACGCTGGCGCTGCTCTGCCGATCCTCACGCGGTATCATTTTGCAATGGTGACGGTAAGGTTATCGGCTGGTAGAGCCCGATGCGATAGCCGTCCGGATCGGCAAGGACGGCTCCAAGGCCGTAGGGTGCAGGTGAAACAGGATCGAGCAGATGTCCGCCTTGTCGCCCCAGCTCTTCGATGACGGCATGCATCTGCTTGCCGGATAAAGTGAAAGTCGGAAATGGATGACGGCCCGGGCAAGGTTCACCGAGCATGAAGCTCATGCTGAAGTCAGCCGACAGGCGGGTGAAGATGAAATTCTGGTTCACCGCCTGATGCCGTTCGAACGTAAGGCCGAACAGAGCGTGATAGAATGCCTCCGTCCGGTCGAGATCGAGGACATGGAAAATGAGGCAGGTTTCGGCGGGGCGCAGCGACATGAAGGATTGCTCCTTGGCGAATTGAGGCTAGATGACGTCAGCTATCATCAGAAGGTTCCCGTCGAGATCCTTGAATGTGAAGAAGACGTCGTCGCGGATTGCGGAGAGCGCAAGAACCGGCAGCGCTCGGCAATGATCATGCGCGCCTTTCAGATTTGCGGTCTTGAAATAGAAGATCGGCTTGGCATCCTGCGGGCCGACAAACGCCTTGCTGTCCAGCACGAGATTCGTTTCGCCGACCATGGGCACGCGCCAGAGATGGCCATGGGCGATCTCGCCGATGGGGGCGATCTCGAGCAGGCGGGCATACCATGCTCGTGCCGAGATAATTTCGCGGACAGGAATGAAGACTGCACCAATAGAGCGCGTGATCAATTTCGACTCCACCGAACCAGGTTTTCTGTCCACTATCGCCTGCAAATTGCAGAAGGATTACGCGTGACTGGCGATGATGAAACAGCGTAGCGACGGAGGCAATCGACGCTTCTGCTTCGGTTAGAGCAAGGCGAGCGGTGCGGCGCCGGCTCCTGCGGGTCGACCAGGTGGAAACACCCGTGCTAGGCTGATGATGGTTGCATTATGTGTCGTCATTGCTACGGCATCGAACTGGGAGAGTGGACGTGCGCAGCTTTTTGAACCGTAAGGAAGATCTCGTTTCTGAAGCGATCGATGGGTTGATTGCGGCAAGTGGCGGGCGGCTGGTGCGGTTCTCACCGGACAGCAGCGCAAGGGTGGTCCTGCGGGCAGACTGGCATAAATCGGATGTTGCCATTGTTTCCGGCGGCGGCTCCGGTCATGAACCTTCCCATGCCGGATTGGTGGCGGATGGCCTGTTGACGGCTGCGGTTTGCGGCGAAGTCTTTGCCTCTCCGAGCGTGGATGCCGTCCTCGCAGGTATCGTTGCGGTAACCGGAGATGCCGGCTGCCTGCTCGTCGTCAAGAATTACACCGGTGACTGGCTGAATTTCGGTCTTGCTGCCGAAAAAGCCAAGGCGCTTGGGCTCAAGGTGCAGATGATCATCGTTGCGGATGATCTGGCGACATCTCAGTCGCGGCAGCCACGCGGCATTGCCGGCACCCTGTTCGTTCACAAGATTGCCGGACATCTGGCACGGGCCGGCGCTGGCCTGGAGGAGATTGTCGCCATTGTCGAGCAGGCAAATCGCGGGATCGTCACGATCGGTGCGGCGCGCGATACCTGCGCCGTACCGGGCAGTCCGAAGGTCGAGCGGATAGGAGTAGACGAGGTCGAGATCGGGTTGGGGATCCACGGCGAGCCTGGCGTGGAGATCGCGGCACCCAAAAGCTCAAGCGTGTTGATCGACGATCTGGTATTGCGCCTTACGCCGCGGCTGAAGCCTGGTGTCGACTATGCGGTAATTTTCAACAATCTCGGCGGCCTTTCCAATCTAGAATGCCTGGTGCTTTTCTCGGACCTGATGAAATCGACGCTGCGCCCGAAGCTTCGCTATGTCGCAGGGCCGGCTCCCGTCATGACGGCGCTCGAAATGCCCGGCTTTTCGATCTCGCTGCTCGAATTGACGAGTGAGCGCGAGACGTTCCTGACATCGCCGACGGCTTCCCCCTATTTTCCAAGGTTTGAAAGGCTTCACAAAGTCGAGCCGGTTGCCGCACCAAAAGTCGACGCAGGGGAAGTTTTTGTGGCGTCCGCCGATGCCCCTGTGCGCGCCGTTGTCGAGACGATCATTGAAACCTGCCTTGCCATGGAGGCGGATATCAACGCGCTTGACGCCAAGGTTGGCGATGGGGATACCGGCAATACCTTTGCCGGAGCCGCAAGAGCGGTAAAGGCTGCAATCGACAGGCTCCCCTTTGCCGACGGAGCCGCATTGTTCTCTGCCCTCAGCGACCTCAAGCGCAAGGCCATGGGCGGCTCGAGTGGCGTCCTGTTCGCCATCATGATGGCGCGCAGCGCAGATGCCTATCGGCAATCGAAGGACTGGGTCGCGGCTCTTTCAGAAGGCTTGCAGGCAATGCAGCAATATGGTGGGGCCAAGCCGGGAGATCGCACGATGGTTGACGCGCTTTCGCCGGCCCTTGCTGCCCTCGCAAAGGGAGAGGGCTCGGCGTCGGCCGCCAGCGCCGCGCGGCGCGGAGCGGATGCCACCGCAGCCATGACACAAGCCAATGCCGGTCGCTCATCCTATCTTGAGGCACGGTCCCTTGAGGGAATTGCCGATCCGGGTGCTGAGGCGATCGCGCGCATCTTCGAGGCGCTTGCCGCCTCTGCAGGGGATTTGGATCGATAATCTCTTGCTCGTTGCCGCCGGTGTGGACAAAGCATGGCTTCGACGAAGCTCTCCCTTGCTTCTATGCCGATAATCAAAGGGCGGTCGCGCTCTACGAGGCGGAAAAAACGGACAAAAATCGGACCATCTTTCTTGCATCGCAGTACGGGGCAATTGGAGTGCCACCATTAATTCGTGATCGGTGCCAAGTGCGACCACTTCTCATTCAAAGAATGTCGTGATGTTCAGCGGGTGATCACGCCTGAACTCGTCGTGAAGTTGCGCCGGCTCCGGCCCTCATGTCGCGTCGAGATATGGCTTCAGTGGCATGTCGTCATGTCTTGGCACCGTCTGCCGCTCGATCATGTGGTGGATAGCAGGCGGTTCGCTGCCACGATGCAGCGCTTCGAGGCGCTCCGAAACGTCGACATCGGCGTGCGTCTGACGCTGGCTGTGCCGGACATAGTCGATCCAGGTCGGCAGATGATAGCTTTCGGTCCAGGTGTTGGGCTTTTCCAGATCGCGCAGCAACGACCATTGCTTTGCGCCATCCCGGATCCGCATCCTGCGGCGCTGGGCCATGACGGCAAGGAATTCAGGCACGTCGTCCTGGTCGATGCTGTAGTCCACCATGACAAGGATCGGGCCGCTCCTTGAGCGGAGATCCAGTTGCAATTGCGGTTCGCTGAAGGTGTTTGTCGGGTCGAGATTAAGCGACTCGAAATCCGGCTGACGCAGGGCAAGGCCGAGCAGGCCGCCGATGGCCAGGGTAACACTTGCGATGACAAGCGCGCCGGTGACGCCATGGCTATCGGCGATCTCGCCCCAGAGCCAGCTTCCCATTGCCATGCCGCCGAAAGTGGCAGTCTGGTAGAGCGAGAGCGCGCGGCCGACCACCCAACGCGGCGTCGACAGCTGAACCGTGACGTTGAATAGGGAGAAGGCCTGTACCCAGGCGACGCCGGCCGGCATAAGAAGAAGACAGCTCAACCATACCTGATGGCTAAGAGCGAGGAGGAAGCAGCTGACCGCCAGCGTGAAGAACGCGCAGCGGATCACCCATTCGTTGCTCAATAGGTCGCGAATGCGGCCGATCAGGAGCGCGCCGCAGATGGCGCCGAAGCCGAAGAAGCCGAGCATGATGCCGTAGGTGATGGCCGTTCCGTGCACATGATCGCGCGCGACCAGAGGCAGCAGCGCCAGGATCACGATGGCCGTCAAACCAAAGACGAAGCTGCGGCACATAACCTTGAGAAGATTGGGCGACATCAGGACATAGCGGAACCCGGCAGACATCGCACTGCCGAAGGGCTCGCGCGGCAGCGCATTGCGCGCGGGTGTCTTCTTCCAGCGCCAGAGCGTTATGATAAGAGCGAAATAACAGAAGACGTTGAAGAGAAACGCGAAGGCGGCACCTGCGGCCGCGACGATGACGCCGCCGATGGCCGGTCCGATGCTGCGCATGAGATTATAGCTCATACTGTTGAGCGCGACAGCGCCCGGCAGATGGTCGCGTGGCACGACATCGCCCATCGAAGCCTGCCAAGAGGGATTGTGGAGGGCGCCGCCGCAGCCGATCAGAAAGGTGAAACAGAGCAACAGCCAGGGCGTCAGGGCATTGGTATAGGACAGTACGGCCAGCGTTGCCGACACGCTGAGCATCAGCATCTGTGCGATCAGCATAATCCGCCGGCGATCGTAGTTATCGGCAAGGGCCCCTGCGGCAAGCGAAAAGATCATCACAGGCAGGGTCGTGGAGGATTGGACCAGTGCGACCATGCCATGGGAGGTGGCGAGACTGGTCATGAGCCACGCCGCGCCGACACCTTCGACCAGCCCGCCAAGATTGGAGATGAGCGTTGCAGACCAGAGTGAGCGGAAGGTCTTGGACTGAAACGCGACGAGCGGCGAAGTTCTTTTGGGCATGTCGACTTTTCTTCACAGGATTGTCTTGCTCGGCGGGCGCAGCAAAGTCGCTCAAGGGCAAGCGCAGCCGAGTCGACACGAAGCGTATAGTGATTTGCTAAATTCCGAAACGATTTTGGAATAATATTCTCGGCGAAGATGGCGAAATCATGCGACGCCGAGCAGCATCCGGCATGTTTCAGTCATGGGTGAGGGCGGATCCTGCCCTGTCAAAGCCGTCAGCGCCCTGAAGCCGGACGTGCCTCATGGCTCTCCTATACCTCTTCTGCGTGATGGAAATGCTTGATGGGCTATTCATGAGCGGCGGCGAACGGCGCTGGAAGCGTCCTGGCGACAGGAATATCACCGACCGCGAGTTCGTAATTTGTTCAAGGAATGTGCTCGTCGCCCTGTCGGGCGATCTAGACCTACCAGCTGTTCTCTCCTCGCCCGATATGTTGTGATCGGCGGGAGAGGGGGCAGCCTGAAGTAGCTCGCATGTCGCCACGACCTTGGAGGTCGACAGCCTATTGCAAAAGGATTGCGCGGAAATCGTTGACGTTCGTGCCGGTCGGGCCGCTTACGAAAAGGTCACCAAGCGCGTCAAAGGCCGACCAACTGTCGTTGCGATCAAGAAAGTCGACGGCGTCTTTTCCTTGAGCTGCAAGTCGCGAGACGGTGGTGCCGTCGGCAAAGGCGCCGGCATTGTCTTCCGAACCGTCGATACCGTCGGTGTCGGCTGCAAGTGCCGAAACTCCCTCCTGGCCGGATATGGCGCAAGCCAGAGACAGCAGGAACTCGCTGTTGCGGCCGCCCTTGCCCTTGCCCTTGATTGTCACCGTAGTCTCGCCGCCCGACAGGATGAGGACAGGGCTTTGCGGCGCTAGGCCTCGCTTTGAGATTTTGGCCACGATCGCTGCATGTTGGCGGCCGACTTCGGATGCTTCGCCTTCGATGGCGTCCGAAAGGATGATGGGTTCGACGCCGGCATTGCGTGCGACACCGGCGGCAGCCTCAAGAGCGATGGCGGCCGAAGCGACCAGCTTGACCTCGTTTCGCACAAAGCGGGGATCTGATGGTAAAGGTGGTTCGCCAATGCCATTTGCGATATGGCGTGTGACGGCTTCCGGCAAGTCGAGCCGGTAGCGGTCTATGATCTCGAGTGCTTCGGCACGCGTGGCTGTATCGGCAATGGTGGGGCCGGAGGCGACCAGCGCCGGATTGTCGCCCGGAATATCGGAAACGACGAGAGAGACTACGCGGGCGGGATAGGCAAGAGCGGCCAGACGGCCGCCCTTGATACGCGAGACCTGCTTGCGCATGGCGTTCATGGCGCTGATCGGCGCACCGGAGGCAAGCAGCGCGCGGTTGACGGCGACCTCGTCGGCAAGCGTGAGATCGCCGGCCGGAGCCGGCAGCAATGCCGAGCCGCCGCCGCAGATGAGGGCGACGACCAGATCGTCTTCGGTGAGGCCGCTCACCGCCGCCATCAGCCGCTCCGCTGCGAGCAGACCGCTTTCGTCCGGCACAGGATGCGCTGCTTCAAGAACCTCGATACGCTCGCATCGGACGGCATAACCGTAGCGCGTTACGACGACACCGGAAAGTGGCGCATCCCAAAGGCGCTCGAAGGCGCGCGCCATTTGCGCCGCCCCTTTACCCGCGCCGACGACCACCGTACGACCCTTCGGCTTTTCCGGCAGATGGGCGACAAGCGCCTTGTCCGGATCGGCAGCAGCCACTGCTGCATAAAACAACTTTTCCAGAAAGGCGCGAGGATCGGAAATGGGCGGCATCGAGCTTCTCACATTCCAGAGCGTTTTCGCCTTTCCGGCGAAGCGCGAAAACGCTCTATTTCAGTTTGGGTACGCATTCAGGTCGGAAAACCGCTCAGCAATTTTCCTGATGGTGCTTTAGGCGACGGGATGGTTCGCCATGCGCTCCAGCGCCTTGACCAGGCCGGAGTGGTCGAGCCCGCTATCGCCATTGGCGGCGCATTGGTTGAAGAGCTCCTGTGTCAAGGCAGTGTTGGGTAGTGAGACGCCAAGCGCCTTTGCACCCTGCAGCGCGAGGTTCAGGTCCTTCTGATGCAACGAGATGCGGAAGCCGGGCTCAAAGGTGCGCTTGATCATGCGCTCGCCATGCACTTCGAGGATGCGCGACGAAGCAAAGCCACCCATCAGCGCGGCGCGCACACGCGCCGGATCGGCTCCGGCCTTGGAAGCGAAGACGAGAGCCTCGGATACCGCCTCGATCGTCAGTGCGACGATGATCTGGTTGGCGACCTTGGTGACCTGGCCGTCGCCGCAATCGCCGACGAGCGTAATGTTCTTGCCCATCAGTTGAAGGAGCGGCAGCGCCCGTTCGAAGCTTGCCTCGGAGCCACCGGCCATGATCGAGAGCGAGGCATTTTTTGCGCCGACCTCTCCACCGGAAACAGGCGCGTCGATATATTCGGCACCGGTTTCGCGAACCTTCCTGGCGAATTCCTTGGTCTCGATCGGTGAGATTGAGCTCATGTCGATGACGAGCTTGCCTTTCGATAGACCATAGGCGACACCGTTTTCGCCGAAGAGGACATCCTTGACCTCGGGCGTATCCGGCAGCATCAAGATGATGGTGTCGACGGTTTCGGCGAGCGCTTTTGGTGTCTCGACGATCTGCAGGCCGTGGTCGAGTAATTCCTGACGCGGCGCAATCGCGAACTTGGAGGTGATGACGGTGTGGCCGGCATCCTGCAGGTGACGAGCCATGGGCGTTCCCATGATGCCGAGGCCGATAAATCCGATATGTGCCATGGTTCTTAGCTCCTGATAGTGAGAATAGCGGCGCTTTCGGCCTGGCGGCCGGCGGTCGCAAACCAGCCGAGCCCTGCCTCGGTCGTGGTGCGTGGCTTGTATTCGCAGCCGATCCAGCCGTCATAGCCGAGCGCATCGAGTGCGTTGAAGACGAAGGGATAGGCGATCTCGCCGGTACCCGGTTCGTTGCGACCGGGATTGTCGGCAAGCTGCACATGGGCGATCTGGGCCTGATGCTTCTTGAACGTGCCGATCAGCTCACCCTCGGTGCGCTGCTGATGATAGAGGTCATATTGAATGAACAGGTTGTCGCTGCCGACCTCCGCTATGATCGAAGCGGCCTGATCGGGCGTGTTCAGATAAAAACCCGGAATGTCGAAGTGGTTGATCGGCTCGATCAACAGGCGAATTCCGTGCTTGCCCAATTCGGCTGCGGCATAGCTGAGGTTGGCGACGAAGGTCGTGCGCAAGATCTCGTTGGACATGCCAGACGGAGCGATGCCTGAGAGGCAGTTGACCTGGCTGCAGCCAAGCGCCGTTGCATAGTCGATCGCAGAGGCGACACCGCGGCGGAACTCGTCGATACGATCGGGGAAGATTGCAATCCCGCGCTCGCCGCCAGCCCAATTGCCGGCCGGCAGGTTGTGCAGCACCTGGGTAAGGCCATGACGATCGAGCTCGGCGCGAAGCGCGTCCCTCTCGAAATCATAGGGGAAGAGATACTCGACGCCCTCGAAACCGGCCTTGGCTGCGAGTGCGAAGCGCTCGAGGAAGGGGGCCTCGTTGAAAAGCATGGTCAGATTGGCCGCAAATTTCGGCATGGGATGTCTCCTTTAGTCCAGCAAGGCAAGGGTCGCGGTCGGGGCGTCCTCGCCCCGCTCGGCAAGTTCCTCGAACTCGACGACGGCATTGATGTCGGCGCCCATGGCGATGTTGGTGACACGCTCCAGAATGAACTCGATGACGACAGGAACCTGATGTTCGGCCATGAGCTTTTTGGCTGTCGTGAATGCCTCCTGGAATTCGTTCGGGCTGCGCACGCGGATGGCCTTGCAACCGAGACCCTCGGCAACCGCGACATGGTCGACCCCGTAACCCGGCTCTGCGCCGTCCGTGGCGTTGATATTGTCGAAGGCGAGGCTGACCTCGAAATCCATGTTGAAGCCGCGCTGGGCCTGGCGAATGAGGCCGAGGTAGGAATTGTTCACGACGACATGCAGATAGGGCAACTTATGCTGGGCACCAACGGCCAATTCCTCGATGAGGAACTGGAAGTCGTAATCGCCGGACAGAGCGACGATCGGACGGTCCGGATCTGCAGCACGCACGCCGAGCGCTGCCGGCAGCGTCCAGCCGAGCGGGCCGGCCTGGCCGCAATTGATCCAGTTGCGCGGCTTGTAGACATGCAGGAACTGCGCGCCAGCGATCTGGCTGAGCCCGATGGTCGAGACATAGCAGGTGTCGCGATCAAAAGCCTTGTTCATCTCCTCGTAGACGCGCTGCGGCTTCAGCGGTGTCTGGTCGAAATGCGTCTTGCGCAGCATTGTGCGCTTGCGGTCGCGGCACTCCTCAGCCCAGGCCGACCAGTCGCGCAGCTTGCCGGCGGTCTTCCATTCGGTGGCGACGTCGAGGAAGAGCTTCAGCGCAGCGCCGGCATCCGAGACGATACCGAAATCTGGCGCGAACACACGGCCGATCTGGGTCGGCTCGATGTCGACATGCACGAAGGTCCGGCCCTCGGTATAGGTCGAGACATTTCCTGTATGACGGTTTGCCCAGCGATTGCCGATGCCAAGCACGAAGTCCGAGGCGAGCAGCGTGGCATTGCCGTAGCGATGCGATGTCTGCAGCCCGCACATGCCGACCATCAGCGGATGATCGTCGGGGATTGTGCCCCAGCCCATCAATGTCGGGATGACCGGAACACCGGTGATCTCGGCGAACTCGACCAGGAGATCGGAAGCGTCGGCATTGATGATGCCACCGCCGGCAACGATCAAGGGCCGCTCGGCTGCATTGAGCATGGCAAGTGCCTTTTCAGCCTGCGCCCGCGTCGCCGACGGCTTGTAGGGTTCAAGCGGGGCATAGGTGTCGATGTCGAACTCGATTTCAGCGAGCTGGACGTCAACCGGCAGATCGATCAGGACAGGTCCTGGACGGCCGGAGCGCATCGTATGAAGTGCCTTCTGGAAGACAAAGGGAACGAGTGCCGGCTCCATGACGGTTACGGCCCATTTGGTGACCGGTGCTGCGATCTTGGCGATGTCGACGGCCTGAAAATCCTCCTTATCGAGGCGCGCGCGCGGCGCCTGACCCGTAATGCAAAGAATCGGAATTGAATCGGCCGAAGCCGAATAAAGGCCGGTGATCATGTCGGTACCGGCCGGGCCGGATGTTCCGATGCAGACACCGATATTGCCGGCGCGCGCGCGGGTATAACCCTCGGCCATGTGGCTTGCGCCTTCAACATGACGGGCAAGCACATGGCGGATCGAGCCGCGGGCTTTCATCGCCGAATAGAAGGGGTTGATCGCAGCGCCGGGAACGCCGAAGGCGCAATGGATGCCCTCCTTCTCCAGAACCAACACTGCAGCATCGACTGCTCGCATCTTTGCCATGGGAATTCCTCCGTTTCTGTATCGAAGGTAGCGCATATGCCAGCAAGCGCAATCATAAAATGGAAATCAATCCCATTATATGGAAATAAACATTTTCAACAAATCTGGAACAATCGAGACTAAGCGGATATGTCATGAAACCGAAGCAGACTGCGCCAAAAGGCGCAGCGCGGGTTCGATCGGGAATGGAAATCGTGGTGGAAAATCGGGAAAAGACCAGGGGCCGGCCGGGTCGAAAACCAGCCGAGAATGCGGCGGCTTCGTCCGTCCAGGTGCTGGATCGCAGTTTGAAGCTTCTGGAGCTTGTGGCTGAGGCAGACGGCGCTGTTTTGACCGACCTTGCCGATCAATCAGCCATGGCGCCGTCTACGGTGCATCGACTGCTGACATCTCTCGCCCAGCACGGCATGGTGGCGCATGATAGCGAAACCGGCGCGTGGACCATCGGGGTCAAGGCCTTCGAGATTGGAACGGCTTACTTGCGCTTCCGCAAGCTCAGCACGATCAGCAGGCCGTTCCTGAAGCAACTGATGGAGGAAACCGGTGAGACGGCCAATATCGCCATCGAGGAGGATGGCGACGTCGTTTTCATCTCTCAGGCGGAAAGCCATGCGCCGATGCGCGCCTTTTTCCGGCCCGGCCGGCGCGGGCCAATCCATGCCTCCGGTATTGGCAAGGCGATCATTTCGACCTGGCCGGACAGCCGGATCGAGGCTGCACTTGGCGAACGCACGCTCCAGCATTTCACGGAGAAAACCCGCGATACGCTCCCTGCTCTGCTAAAGGACCTCACCGAGATCCGCTCGCGCGGCTGGTCGATCGATGACGAGGAACACACGCTCGGCATGCGCTGTGTGGCGGCGCCGATCTTCGACGAATATGGCGACGCCGTTGCAGGAATCTCCGTTTCAGGGCCGGCTGTGCGCTTGCCGGACGAGAAGGTCCATGCGCTCGGTCCGATCGTGCGGGCTGCGGCCGAAGGGTTGACGAAGGCCATGGGTGGACGTTCGAAACGCGCCTGAATGCCTTCACCGTCGCCTCCGATGACGGAGACGACGGTGTTGGTGGGCCGCCGCATCAATTGTCAGGCAAGCTGAAGTGACGCTTGAGCCATTGTCGCCGGCTTGTTGTTTTTGGTCTTCATCGCTTTTCCGGCAACATAGACTTCGGCGATGCAACGGTCGTCGCCCATGGTTTGAAGAATGAAGAGCTCCTCGGCGAGCGAGGTTACGGTGCGCATACGGAATTCCATCGCCGACTTCGCGCCGGAATCGAGCACGACGATATCGGCATCCGCGCCCGCCTGCAGCGAGCCGATCTGTCGTTCCAGTCCGAGCGCGAGCGCATTGCCGCGCGTCATGCGGTAGAAGGAATTGAACGGCGTCAGTCGCTGGCCCTGCAGATGCAGAACCTTATAGGCTTCGTCCATGGTTTCGAGCATCGAGAAGCTGGTGCCGGCGCCGACATCCGTCGCGACCGACCAGCGCGCACCGAGCTTGTCGAACTGTGCGGCATTGAAGAGACCGGAGCCGAGGAAGAGGTTCGATGTCGGGCAGAACACGCCGACCGCTCCGGTTTCGGCCAGAACGGCAACTTCTCGCTCGCTCATATGGATACAATGGCCGAGCAGCGTGCGCTCGTTGAGCAGACCATAGCGGGCATAGATGTCCGTATAGTCTTTCGCCTCGGGGTAAAGAGAGGTCGTAAAGGCGATCTCATCCCGATTTTCTGAAAGATGCGTTTGGACGTAGCAGTCGGGATGCTCGGCGACGAGCGCCTTGCTCATCTCCATCTGTTCGGGCGTCGAGGTGATGGCAAAGCGCGGGCTGATCGCATAATGCGCCCGACCGCGGCCGTGCCATTTCTCGATAAGCCGCTTTGTCTCGTCATATCCGCGCTGCGGCGTGTCACGCAGCGCGTCCGGCGCATTGCGATCCATCATCACCTTGCCGCCGATCATGCACATGCCGCGTGCTTTGGCCGCCGCAAAATAGGCGTCAACGCTTTCCGGATGCACCGAGCAATAGGCAACCGCCGTCGTCGTGCCGTTCGACAGGAGTTCGTCCATGAAACGGTCGGCCACCTCGGCCGCATGCGCGGCGCGGGCGAATTTCTGCTCCTCGACGAAAATGTAGGTGTTCAGCCATTCAAGCAGCTGCGCGCCATAAGACGCAATCGCCTGCGTCTGCGGGAAATGCAGATGCGTATCGATAAGGCCGGGTAGAATGAGGTTCGGTCGATGATCGGCAATACTGATATCGGCACCGGAAAGCTTGCTTATTTCGCCATAGGGGCCGATCTCAACGATCTTTCCGCCGCGGACAAAAACGGCGCCATCCTCGATATAGCGATAGGATGCGGTGTCATCGATGCCTTGCGGTTCGGCAAGGAAGGTCAGGACGCGGCCACGGATGAGAACTTCATTCATTGGGTTTTCTCCCCATTGACAGCATTTTCATACCAGGAAACGAGCAGGCGGCGCTCCTCGTCGGTAATGTGCGAGGCATTGGCCGGCGGCATGGCGTGGCTTCGGCCCGCCTGCAGATAGATTTCACGGGCATGGGCTGCTATATCGCGATCGGTCTCGAAGACGACGCCCTTCGGAGGGGCGATGATGCCCTCCCAGCTCGGCTCCTTCGCATGACACATAGAGCAGCGCCCCATGATGGTGTCGCGAACTTTCGGAAAGGCCTGAGCCTCGACGAAGGGCTGCTGGATCGCCGAAAGCTTCGTGACCGGCTCGCCGGTCAGAATTTTCGGAACGGTCGAAAGCCACATGATAGCGATGAAGAGGATGACGGTGACGATCCATGTCCAGGTCGGCTTGCCGGCGTCGGCATGACGGGTGTTGAACCAGTGTCGGATCGTCACGCCCATCAGGAAGACAAGCGAGGCGATGATCCAGTTGAACTGCGTGCCGAAAGCCAGCGGATAGTGGTTCGACAGCATCAGGAACAGGACTGGCAGCGTCAGATAATTGTTGTGGGTCGAGCGCTGCTTAGCGATTCGGCCGTATTTCGGATCTGGTTTGCGGCCGGCAATGAGGTCAGCGACCACGATCTTCTGGTTCGGAATGATGATGAAGAACACGTTGGCGGACATGATGGTCGCGGTAAACGCGCCAAGATGCAGAAAGGCGGCGCGACCGGTGAACAGGTGCGTATAGCCCCAGGCTACCGCCACCAGAATGAAGTAGAGCGCCACCATCAGCCGCGTATTGTCATTGCCGAAGGGCGACTTGCAGATCAGGTCATACATGATCCAGCCGCCGGCGATCGATGCCAGCGAAATGGCGATGGCGACCGGCTTCGATACGTCGAGCACAGCCGGGTCGATCATATAGAGGTCCGCCCCGGCATAATAGACGAGACAGAGCATGCCGAAACCGGACATCCAGGTGACGTAGCTTTCCCATTTGAACCAGACGAGGTGGTTCGGCATATTGGCCGGCGCCACCAGATACTTTTGGATATGGTAGAAGCCGCCGCCATGAACCTGCCATTCTTCGCCGTAGGCGCCTGGCGGCAGGGCAGGGTGCTTCTTCAGGCCAAGGTCGAGCGCCACGAAATAGAATGACGAGCCGATCCAGGCGATTGCTGTGATAACGTGCAGCCAACGGACGGCAAAGGTCAGCCAGTCCCAGGCGATGGCATATTCATACATGGGAACTCCCTCCCGATTTCCATGGGATTGTTTGCCATCGCTCGATTTTCACGAAAATCCCGGGGAATCCGCAACACTTTCAAAAAAATCTATAAGATGCCCCCCGCTTTGTTCTGCTTTGCGATGTGGTAGAAAGGGTTATGTCCTATCTTGATAACGTCCGTGTCTTCGTTCGCGTGGTCGAACTCGGTACCCTCTCGGCGGCAGGGCGCGATCAGCGCGTCACGCCGGCGGTTGCCAGCAATCGCATAAAGGAACTCGAGCGGCATCTCGGCGTGCGTCTGTTCAACCGCACGACGCGTAAGCTCTCGCCGACCGAACATGGACGCGTTTTCTATGAGAAGGCGGTAAAGATCATCGAGGCGGTCAATGAGGCCGAAGCGGCGATTGCCGATCTCTCCCGCAATCCGAAGGGTTCGCTCAGAATCACCGCGCCGCTCGGCATCGGCCGTCGGCTGGTGGCCTCGGGCATTCCGGAGTTTCACGACAAATACCCGGATATCGAGGTGCGTGTTCGCCTCTCGGACCACAATGTCGATATTCTGGCCGAAGGTGTCGACGTCGCCTTCAAGCTCGGCGTGCTTGAGGATTCCAATCTGCGCATGCGCGGCATCCTCAATTGCGAACGCGTGCTGTGTGCTTCGCCCAGCTATCTCGAGCGTCGCGGCGTTCCCTCGACGGCTGACGCATTGATCGCCGACAAGCATGACTGCCTTCTGTTGCGCTATCCGGGCTCGAAGGAATATTACTGGACGCTGATGACGGCGGAAGGCGTGCGCAAGTTCGAGGTTGCGGGACCCTATGACAGCGACGATGGCGATGTCCTCACTCAATGGGCGCTGGAGGACCGTGGCATCATCAACAAGCCTCTGTTTGAAGTGAAGGCCTACCTTCGGGAGGGCCGATTGGTGGAGATCCTGAAGGAAAGCCCGCCGGCGCCGGTGCAACTCGCCGCCATCTATCCGCACAAGCGTTTTCAAGATCCCAAGGTGCGCCTGATGATCGATTTCATGGCTGAGCGCTGTCAGCGGCTCATCGGCAAGTTACTTGCCGATGAGCCGGCAGCCGTAGCACCATGATCCGAAGGCCTTGCCTCACAAGACTGTCTCCTTGACCAGACGGATTCAGGACATCGCATCCTCGCATGCGAGCGTGAGGAGAGTGGTGATGACGATTCAGAGTCAGGAAGTTCTTATATGACTACTGATGGTCATATAGAGAATTGACATGAAGGAAATCCAGCTCAAGGATGCCAAAGCGACGCTTTCCGCCGTCGTCGATCAAGCCGTGGCCGGCGAGCCGACCATTATCACTCGCCATGGCCGTAAAGAGGCCGTGCTGGTTTCCTTCGAAGAATGGGAACGAATTTCCAGAGTGCCGGACTTTGCAGATCTGCTTTTGGCTTTTCCTGGAGAAACGTCGGATATTCCAGAACGATCACGAAAGCCTGCCCGCGCATTGCGTGAAAACGGCCTTTGACCTTGTATCTTCTGGACACCAATATTGTGTCGGCCGATGCCCCGACCAAGCAGAACGTCGGTATCGATGCATTTGCAGCCTGGATGCGTGCGAATAGCGACCGGCTTTATCTATCAGCAATCTCCATTGCCGAGATTGAGGCAGGAATTGCGCGTGCAGTAAGGATCGGGGCAACGACCAAAGCAGCGCAGTTGCGTCGCTGGCTCGCGGCGGTCGAACATTTTTACGCGGGTTGAATTCTGCCATTCGGAATGGAGGAAACGAGACACGCTGGCCTGATGCTTGACAGAGCACGCGCTCACGATCCTGGCTTCGAGGACATTGCCATCGCCGCGACTGCGGCTGCGCATGGTCTTACTGTCCTGACGGCCAACGAGCGTCATTTCGAGCCGCTTGGTGTGCCGCTC
This sequence comes from Rhizobium sp. BR 314, assembly GCF_047445805.1. Classification (NCBI taxonomy): domain Bacteria; kingdom Pseudomonadati; phylum Pseudomonadota; class Alphaproteobacteria; order Hyphomicrobiales; family Rhizobiaceae; genus Rhizobium; species Rhizobium sp. BR 314. The sequence continues at coordinate 18,507 of NZ_JARWLA010000011.1, forward strand.
GCAAATCCCCTAAAGCAGTTACCTATTATCCAGTGACAGGTTTTAGTGAGACCGGCTGACTGCTGCAGCCAGCCGAGATCTTGCGACGGCTTTCGAGGGACGATGATACGGCAAGGGTATTCAGCTCATTGCCGAAAGGCTAGCGATTGACGGCGCCCACAAGTTTGATCCGCTCGGCCGCCCAACTCAGCGCGGCTGTCATGATTTCGGCAGCGGCAAGGGTTGCGATAACGGTCGGGCGCTTGTCCTTTATCGCGGTTCCACCGATCGGGCAGATGAGGCGATCGAAAAGATCCGCGTGACCGATTTCCCGTGCCAGCCAGTTGCGGAAGGTGGCGCGCTTGGTTTTCGACCCTATCATGCCGACATAGGCGGCATCAGAGCGTTTCAGCGCTTCGGCTGTGATCAGAAAATCGAGTGCGTGGTCATGGGTTAGGATCACGAAGCTGCTGCCGGCTGGCGCGTCGCGCACGACCGCCTCCGGCATGGCCGTCAGGCAAGTTTCAATGCGCGGCACGGTGCAGGCGGTCAGCTCATCCTCGCGCGTATCCACCAGCACCACGCGCAGCGGCGCCAGCGAAAGCGCCATGGCAAGCGCATCGCCGACATGGCCTGCTCCAAAGACGTAGACATGTGGGCGCGCGGCCATTTCCCGGTCGCTGCGAGCGACAAGATCGTTGGCAAGCTGCGGATTGAGCACGGTGAAGGCAAGTCCCACCCGACCGCCGCAGCACTGGCCGATCTCCGGGCCGAGCGGAACGCTCATCGGTTCTGCCGCAAGGCCGGAGCGCAACGCCCTACGGGCCTGGTCGATGGCCATGTATTCGAGCTGCCCACCGCCAATCGTCGCGAAAATCGCATGTTCCGACACCAGCATCCAGGCATCGGTATCGCGCGGCGCCGAGCCGGCAACTCCGGTCACTTCGACAAGGATCGATGCCGGTTCGCGGCGCAGGAAATCCCGGATATCTTCGCGGGCGGCAGACATGACCTCACTCCTTGTTCGCCGCCTTGAGACGCTCGATCGCCATCAGCACCCGTTCCGGTGTTGCCGGCGCGTCGAGACGCGGGCAGATCTTGTGATCGGCAACGCTTGCAACCGCATCCGAAAGCGCGTGCAAGACGGCAAGGCCAAGCGGCAGCGGCGGTTCGCCGACCGCCTTCGACCGATGGATCGTCGGCTCATAGGCCTCGGACCAGTCGGTCAGCGCCACATTGAAAATCTTCGGGCGGTCGGATGCAAGAGGGATCTTGTAGGTCGACGGTGCATGCGTGCGCAGTCGGCCCTTGCCGTCCCACCAGAGCTCTTCTGTCGTCAGCCAACCCATGCCCTGGATGAAGCCACCCTCGATCTGGCCGATATCGATGGCCTTGTTCAGCGAACGGCCGGTATCGTGCAGAATATCCGTGCGCTCGACGACATACTCACCGGTCAGCGTGTCGATGGAGACTTCCGAACAGGCCGCACCATAGGCGTAATAATAGAACGCATGGCCGCGACCGGCCTTGCGGTCCCAATGGATCTTCGGTGTCTTGTAGAAACCCGCAGCCGAAAGCTGGACGCGGGCCATATAGGCCTTTTTAACGAGGTCATCGAACGGGATTTCGATATCGCCGATCCGCACCCGGTTCGGCAGGAATTTGACCCGGTCGCGCGTCACCTGATGGCTTTCAGCCGCAAAGGCGATCAATCTCTCCTTGATCTGACGCGCGGCGTCTTGTGCCGCCATGCCGTTCAAATCCGCACCCGAAGAAGCGGCGGTCGGCGACGTGTTCGGCACCTTGGCCGTCGTCGTCGCGGTGATTTTCACCCGATCGAGATCGATCTGGAACTCCTCCGCCACGACCTGGGCCACCTTCAGATGCAGACCTTGCCCCATCTCCGTGCCGCCATGGTTCATGTGCACGGAACCGTCATTATAGACGTGGACCAGTGCTCCGGCCTGGTTCGACTCTGTCTTGGTGAAGGAGATGCCAAATTTCACTGGAGTGAGCGCGATGCCGCGCTTGACGATGCGGCTCTTTGCGTTGAACTCGGCAATGGCCTTGCGGCGTCCGGCATAGTTGGCGCTTTCCTCCAGTTCCGCGACGATACGCTGGATAATGCAATCCTCGACCCTCTGGTGATAGGGAGTGAGATTGCGCTCGCCCTGCACGCCCATCGCGTCATAGAAATTCAGCTTGCGAATCTCGAGCGGGTCCTTGCCGACCGCAAAGGCGACTTCGTCGATGACGCGCTCGGCGCCCACCATCCCCTGCGGTCCGCCGAAACCACGAAAGGCGGTGTTGGAGACGGTATTGGTATAAAGCGGCGCCGACTTTGCATGAACATGCGGGAAGAAATAGGCATTGTCGCAGTGAAACAGCGCGCGGTCACCGACCGGGCCGGAAAGGTCGGCGGAAAATCCGGCCCGAAGCGCGAAGGTATAGTCGACGGCAAGGATGCGGCCTTCGTCATCGAAGCCGACGTCGTAGTCGATAGCAAAATCATGCCGCTTGCCGGTGGCGGCCATATCTTCGTCACGGTCGAGGCGGATCTTGACGGCGCGTTTCAGCTTCTTGGCGGCGATCGCCGCGATTGCGGCGCACTGGTTTGCCTGGGTTTCCTTGCCGCCGAAGCCGCCGCCCATACGGCGCACTTCGATCGTCACGGCATTGCTCGGCACGCCGAGCGCGTGGGCGACCATGTGCTGCGTCTCGCTTGGGCCCTGCGTCGAGCAATAGACGACGACTTCATCGTCCTCACCGGGGATGGCAAGCGAGATTTGGCCCTCCAGGTAGAAATGATCCTGTCCGCCGAGCCGCATACGACCGGTGACGCGTCGCGGTGCGCTTGCAAGAGCAGTGGCAGCATCGCCGCGTTTCAGCGTCAATGGTGTCACCACTTGCCGATGGGTCGAAACGTCGAGATCCCAGATGTCGATATCGGCCGGCAGTTCCTCATAGTCGATCTTGGCAAGCCGGGCAGCGCGCCGGGCCTGCTCGCGCGTTTCCGCAATGACGCAGAAGATCGGCTGGCCGTGAAACTCGACCTTGCCGGCGGCGAGCACGGGATCGTCATGCATGTAGGAAGGCGAGATATCGTTGACGCCGGGTATGTCCTCATGGGTCAGGACGGTGACGACGCCGGGGGCCGTGCGTACTGCCGAGAGATCGACTGATTTCAAAATAGCATGTGCGACGGTGGACAGGCCGAGACCGGCATGCAACGTCCCGGCTGGTTCTGCGATGTCATCGATATAGATAGCCGCGCCGGAGACATGCTTATGCGCTGAATCATGCCTCGGGCTCGAATGGACACCGCCGACAATGGCTTCGGGTTTGAGATCGGTTGTGTGCTTGTTCATGGGTTCACGCGGCCTCGTATCTGGACACCTGTGCCGGTGTCGCATGGGAGGTGGTTTCCAGGTAGAAACGCAGCAGAAGGTTCTTCGCGGCGAGCGCACGATAGTCCGCGGTAGCGCGCATATCGGTCAGCGGCGAATAATCCTCGGCATATTTCTCCATGGCGACCTCTACCGTCTCCTCGCTCCAGCTCTGGCCGAGCAGCGCTTTTTCGACGGCGAAGGCCCGTTTCGGCGTTGCGGCCATACCGCCATAGGCGATGTGGATTTCCGTCACCGTGCCATCGTCGGCAAGGGTCACGCGAAAAGCGCCCAGCGTGGCCGTGATGTCTTCGTCCCGGCGCTTCGTCACCTTGTAGACGGCGAATTTTTCGCCTGATGCCGGGATCGGAATATGCACGGCTTCAACAAATTCACCGGCTTGGCGATCCTGCTTACCGTAAGCGATGAAGAAGTCTCCAAGCGCGATGGTGCGCCGGATGGCACCTTTGCGCAAGGTCAACGATGCGCCGAGCGCAATAAGGGCCGGTGGCGTATCGCCGATCGGGGAGCCGTTGGCGATATTGCCGCCGATCGTGCCCATGTTGCGGACCTGCTGGCCACCGATGCGCGCAATGAGCGGACCGAGCTCCGGAATATGCTGCGAGACTGTTTCAATCGCTTCCGAATAGGTGACGCCAGCACCGATGGAGATTGTACCGTCTTTCACGGTGAGCGATTTCAACTCCTGCAGTCCGGCGATGAAAACGACCGGCGTGATGTCGCGCATGTGCTTGGTGACCCACAGGCCGACATCGGTGGAGCCGGCCACCACAGTCGCAGTTGGAGTAGCCTCAAGAAAAAGGGCGAAATCGTCGAGGTTTGCCGGGACGACTAGCCGACCACGGCCTTCGCCGATTTCCACCCGCGCGCCATCGTGTAGGGCCTTGAGGCGCGCAATCATGGTTTCGCGCTCGACAAGCAGCGGATCGTTTTGTGTTCCGCCATAGCTGGAAATGGAGCGAGCGGCGCGTAGGATCGGCTCATAGCCGGTGCAGCGACAGAGATTGCCCTGCAAAGCGGTTTCGATCTGCTGGTCCGTCGGGTTCGGCGTCTGCATCCAGAGCCCATAGAGCGACATCACGAAGCCCGGCGTGCAAAAGCCACATTGCGAACCGTGAAAATCGACCATGGCCTGCTGCACGGGATGCAGATGGTTATCGCTGGGGGCCAGATGTTCGATAGTGACGACGTGGCAGCCGTCAAGCGAGCCAAGGAAGCGAATGCAGGAATTGACCCCCTCATAGACAAGTCTGCCTGAAGGCGTCAGCCGTCCAACAAGCACGGTGCAGGCGCCGCAATCACCCTCGGCGCAGCCCTCCTTCGTACCCTTCAGCGAGCGTGACAGTCGAAGCCAGTCGAGCAGGGTCTGGTCCGGCGCGACGTCATGAAGCGCAACGTCCTGGCCGTTGAGGATGAAGCGCAATTCGGAGCGGATTGTCACCGGCATGATCGCCTAGCTCCCGCGATAGGTGGAGTAGCTGTGGGGCGAGAGAAGCAGCGGCACATGGTAATGTGCGCCCTCATCGCCAAGGCCAAAGCGGATCGGAATGATGTCGAGGAACATCGGGCCTTCACTCGAACGGCCAAGGTAATCGCCGGCGTGGAAGTGCAGCTCGTAGACGCCTGACTTCATTTCGTCGCCCGCCAGCAGCGGCGCGTCGCATCGGCCATCGTCATTCGTCCGCGTGGATTTCAGAAGATGCAGCGTTTCTCCGTCCAACCGGTAAAGATCGATGCGCAAATCCTGCGCCGGCTTGCCGAGCGCCGTGTCCAGAACATGGGTCGTGAGCCGGCCGGCTCCTTGCGAATGAGGCTGCATTTTCTTCTCCCGAACGTAGCGCTCCTGCATCCACTATCCGCCAGGCCTATTCCACTGAAAAGCAGCGGTATCGTTCGAGACTTTCAAATTTTCCAAGGGGAATAATGCGCGCATTTTGCGGTTAGAAATTTGTCATCGAAGACATTTGGAGGAGTGTTTCATGCGATATTGCCGTGACATGCACGGGTATGGCCAGACGCCACCGGCTGCACAGTGGCCGGGCGACGCACGCGTCGCCGTACAATTCGTCCTGAATTACGAAGAGGGTGGCGAGAACTGCGTGCTGCATGGCGACGCGGCATCGGAAGCCTTTCTGTCGGAAATCGTTGGTGCCGCCCAATGGCCCGGCCAGCGCCACTGGAACATGGAATCGATCTACGAATACGGCGCTCGCGCCGGTTTCTGGCGCCTCCATCGGCTGTTTACCGGAAAGCAGGTCCCAGTTACCGTGTATGGCGTTGCGACGGCTCTGCAACGATCACCGGCACAGGTCGCCGCCATGCTGGAAGCCGGTTGGGAAGTTGCTTCGCACGGCCTTAAATGGGTCGAACACAAGGATATGGGACCGGAAGAGGAGCGGGCGACGATTGCGGAAGCCGTGCGGCTGCACACGCTTGTCACCGGAGAACGGCCGCGTGGCTGGTATACGGGGCGCTGTTCCGTCAACACCGTCGATCTTGTGACGGAAGCGGGCGGCTTCGACTATATTTCCGACACCTATGCCGACGATCTTCCATATTGGTATGAGCATGGTGATCGCCACCAGCTGATCATTCCCTACACGCTCGATGCCAACGACATGCGTTTCGCAACGCCGCAGGGTTTCAACAGCGGCGACCAGTTCTTCAGCTATCTGAAGGACTCTTTCGACGCTCTCTATGCAGAGGGTGCCGCAGGCAGCCCGAAGATGATGAGTATCGGCCTGCACTGCCGGCTGATCGGGCGGCCGGGTCGCGTCATGGCGCTCGCCCGCTTCATCGACTACATCCAAAGCCATGACAAAGTCTGGATCGCGCGGCGCATCGATATAGCCGAACATTGGGCCAGGACCCATCCGCCGAAGCCGGTTGCCGAGCGACCCTCGCAGATGCCTGAAGCCGAATTTGTCGAACGCTTCGGCAGCGTTTTCGAACATTCGCCCTGGATCGCAAAGCGCGCCTATGCCGGCGAGCTTTCCCCGGCAAACGACACCGCCATAGGCCTCCATGCCGCGCTCACTTTCCAGTTTCGTGCAGCGAGCGAAGACGAACGGCTCGGTGTGCTCGTCGCTCACCCGGATCTTGCCGGCAAATTGGCGCAGGCCAAGCGCCTGACGGCAAGTTCGACCGAAGAACAGGCATCCGCTGGCCTCGATGCATTGACGGATGAGGAGCGCACGCGTTTCACCGAGCTTAACGACTGTTATGTCGGAAAATTCGGCTTCCCCTTCATCATTGCCGTTCGCGACCATACGAAAACCGGGATCCTCGCTGCGTTCGAGACCAGGATAGAGAATGACCGCGCCGCCGAATTCGCCACTGCCTGCGGTCAGGTGGAGCGGATCGCACGCCTGCGGCTTGCCGCCATGTTCCCCGATGAGGTGGGCGAGCGTCCGCGTGATCAGCGGACTGCGGCATCAACGACGAACGCATGCATGGGAGCAACAGAGACGAGGAGAGCGTGAATGAAAGTGATCGAAATTCAGCCGTTGACCAACGCAGCCTTCTTTCCGTTTGGCGACGTCATCGAAATGGAAGGGGCATATAATTACCCCATCAATGCCGGAAAATGTGTGCGCTATCACGATCTGGCGAAGATCGAGACAACGGGCGAAAAGGCACGGGCGATGATCAGCCTCTTGCGCGGCGAACCGTATGAGCTGCCGCTGGAGCTAAAAATGGTCGAGCGGCACCCCCTCGGCAGCCAGGCCTTCATACCGCTGACGGACTATCCGTTCCTGGTCGTCGTCGCCAAGGAGACGGCGAACGGACCGGCCGAACCATTGGCCTTCCGGACGAAGCCGGGGCAGGGCGTCAATATCGGCCGCAATGTCTGGCACGGCATCCTGACGCCGCTCGACGGCCCCTCGGATTTTGCCGTGGTGGATCGCGGCGGTGAGGGAGTAAACCTCGAGGAGCATTTCTTTGAGGAGCCATTCCTGATCCGTTAAGCGGAACAGACGCAAGGTCCGGCGGTGAGAGGAAGCATTGTGGAGCAGTGCTCCCTCTTTCCGCAGTTAGGACCTGAAATCTTCATCATCCGGTAGCAACGCTACGCCAGCCTTCCACACTTAAGGACGGAGATGTCGGAACAGTCTTTGCGATAGGGTAGGGGCCTTCACCGAAAAGGTGTCGATAAAACCCGAGATTCGACAGGCACTAAGCAAGACTCATTGCTAGCAATTCCAGGGGTTGATGACGTTGAGACCGGCAGCCTCGAACGGACTGGTATCGCGTGTGGCAACCATTAGACCGCGGGAGCCTGCCGTGGCGGCGATGTATCCGTCCGCCTTGCCGATAGCCCTGCCGGTCTGCTTCGCACGGGCCATCAACTGGGCATATGCTTTCGAAGCGCCCAGGTCGAGCGACAGAATCCGTCCGGTGAAAGCTGGCAAGACCTCTCGTTCCAAGCGATCCTGATAGATCGTGCGTCGCTTGCCGTCCGGCATTGATGCCAAGCCGAAGCGCAGTTCGGCGATCGTGATCGTGGAAAGATAAAGGGTTTCGACCATTTGTGCATCGATCCAAGCGAGCACGTTGGAATCCGGCTCAATCTTCCACAGTTCAGAAATCACATTGGTATCGAGGACAATCATTCAAAGCCCATCGGTTCGGCCGGCGTTTGGTCGCGAAGCTGGTTGAATCTCTCGGCTTCGGCATCCGTCAGACCCTCGGCTTCACGGGCTATGGAAGTCAGCAACGTGCCGAGCTTCAGACGGCCATCTGGCTTGGCTGCCTGTTCCAAAATGCTGCGGATTTCAGCCTCTGCGCTCCGGCCGTGCAGGGCCGCTCTTACACGGATGGCGCGATGCACCTCCTCGGGAACGTTGCGGATGGTAATGGAGACCATGCTTCAAATCCTATGCGTGATTGCGTTGCTTGCAATATATAGAAGTGCAATCACTATTTCAATTTGAAGGTTGTCCGAAGTTGATCCCGGCGCGCTGCGGATTGGCTCGACCGGCCTCTCACAATTATAGCGTCGCAGAAAAGGACAAGGTTCTTTGGCTCAGAACGCATGAAGCCTTTCTTTCTCCTGGAGAGCCCAGCGCTTACAGGCGCCGGTCCATGTTCATGGAGATGGAGCGTCTCCGTCGGGCGCAAATGCCTCATGACGCAATGTGGTGGCATGCAGAGGAACATCCGGACCGGTATGACCCCGCTTCCTAAAGAGGTTGTAATGACCGAATTTCTAGATGAAATGTCGGATATGTCACCTGCGAATACAAGGTGAGTGAGCATCCTCCCGCTGCCGAGCTTTCACCGCCAACAAGGCTTTCCAGCTTGGTAACTGAGCTCCCAAAGGGTCGGGCCACCCTGTCGGATGACCCGGCCCTAAGAAACACGACGCTACCTTCAGTCTGCGAAGAAAGCGAAGCGGACGATGAACAAGGCCGCGACGATCTGCGTTGCCAGATGCAGCGTCGACCAACGGCCAGTGCAAACTTTCAGCACCACATAGCTGATGAAGCCAAAGGCAAGACCGTTGGCGATCGAATAGGTGAAGGGCATGGCGAGCGCCGTCAGGGCTGCCGGTGCTGCCTCCGTCAGATCATCCCATTCGATTTCGGTGAGCTCGCGCATCATCAGACCGGCGACGTAAAGCAGCGCCGGAGCGGTTGCATAGGCAGGAACCGAAGCGGCGAGCGGCGAGAAGAACAGGGCCGCGATGAAGAGCACGGCAATCGTCAGCGCCGTCAGGCCCGTGCGGCCGCCAGCTTGAACGCCCGAGGCGCTTTCGACATAGGCGGTGGTGCTGCTGGTGCCCATCAGCGAACCAGCAACGATAGCCGCGCTGTCGGCGAGCAGGGCTCGGCTTAGGCGACTCGGCTTGCCTTCCTCGAGCAGCTTGGCGCGCTTGGCGACGCCGATCAGCGTGCCCGTGGCATCGAAGACTTCGACGAGGACGAAGACGAGAATGATATGGACGAGGCCGCCATGCAGAGCACCGACGATGTCGAGCTGCAGGAAGGTCGGCAGCATCGAGGGCGGTGCCGAAACGATGCCGTGGAACTGGCTGACGCCGAAGATCCAGGAAAGGACGGTGACGGCGAGAATGCCGATCAGGATCGAGCCCTTCACCTTCATCGCATCGAGAACGGCGATGACGAAGAAGCCGAAGATCGCAAGGAGCGGGCCGGTCTGCTTCAGATCACCGAGGCCGATGAGCGTGGCCTTGTTAGCAACGACGATGCCGGCGCTTTTCAGTGCGATGATCGCGAGAAACAGGCCGATACCGGCGGCGATAGCGCTTCTGAGCGAGCGCGGGATACCGGCAATTAGCCAGCTGCGCACGCCGGTTATCGTCAAAAGAACGAAGATGGAGCCGGAGATGAAGACGGCACCGAGCGCCTGCTGCCAGGTAAAGCCCAGCGCTGCGACGACGGTGAAGGCGAAGAAGGCATTAAGTCCCATGCCGGGCGCCATGCCGATCGGCCAATTGGCGACGACACCCATGATGATCGAACCCAAGGCTGCGGCAAGACAGGTCGCAACGAAGACGGCATTCCGATCCATGCCGGTGGTCGATAGAATATCCGGATTGACGAAGATGATGTAGGACATCGTCAGGAACGTCGTCACGCCTGCGATGAGTTCCGTGCGGACGGACGTGCCGTGCTCGCTTAGTTTGAAAAGCCGTTCAAGCATTGTTCCTCCCAAAGCGTTCCCGACGCTCGTGAAATCAAGGGGCTCGCCTGCATCTCCTCCGATGCCGGCCGCGAGAAGCGCTCATAATCGCTCCGTAGCGAAGGTGGATTGTGCGCTGTTAATGGGTTTGGATGCTAGAGCCGGATTTCCCCGCAATTCGCGAAAGACATTCTAATTTTTCGCACTATTTCCGCGGGTATTGCGTTCGATCTGAGGTCGATCGATCACCGCAAGGCCGTTGTCCTTGCAGGCGATATCGCCCAATTACGCAGTCGGGCTGGACTGTTATCAGTCATATCTATAGCGGGACTGTGACAAAGCCAACCTATTTCGCGTCGCGTGGCGAAACCGTGATCGCTCGTTGCCGCGTGGGAACGGCAAGAGATAACGTTTATTCATCTCGCTGCCGTGAATGTTCGGCATCCGCAGCGTCGAGGCTCGTGTCAGGCAGATTCGGTGGTCACCGTCGATCAGGCATAAACAGCATCGAACAGGCGCTGGCAGGCCTCCACCAGATTACCGGTCTCCAGCAGGGCGCCTCCGACCAGATACATGATGTCGTTGCCATAGGCCGCACGCATCTCGCCTACTCTGTTCAACGTCATTCCGCCGCCAGGTGCTGGTACGATGGCTTTCAGTCCACCCAGTTCAACGGCGCAGGCACCGGCGATGGATAGGCATTCCTCGCGGGTGAAGCCGAAGCGGCCACCGAAATTCGGATAGATGACGGCATCTGCGCCCATCAGCCGATGAAGGGTTCCGAAGAAAGTGCGATGGGTAAATCCGCAGTCGGGCGAAACCACATTGGCACCCGCAAAGGCTGGATGCGAGATAAGAGGCAGGCTGAAATCCGGATCGGCCGCAAGGGTGCGAATGACATCGTAGCCGGCCAGCGCCGGCGCAATCATGACGCCGCCGGCACCGGCTTCCTGAGCCTGCATGGCCCGGTCGATGATCGCATTGGCCGGACCAGTGACATTGGGCACGAAGCTCGTTTTTCCGCCGCTCTTGGCGTTGGCTTCGCCGACGGCGTCCACACAGGCCCGCAACCGTTCGCCAAACGGCGACGTCTTCTGATCGACGAGGCCGTGATCATCCTTGACGTAATGCATGCCGCCAAGCGCGAAATCATGGGCCAGACGGGCGAGTTCCTTCGTCGAGAGGCCGACCGGCTTGATCGCCGACATCAGCAATGGTGTCTCGCCAACGCCGGCGCGGGCACGCAACCCGGCGATGCCATGCCGCGGGCCTTTGCACAGGTCGAGGATGCCGGGAGAAAGGCCGATGTCTTCAACCTTCAAACCCGGTTTGATCGAACTATTACCGAAGACGATATTGAGAAATTGCGGGAAGTCGCCGCCAATATCGTCTTCCGAGTAGGAGATGGTTGCAAGGAAGCCCTGGCGCCCATCCGGATCCTTATCCAACGCTTCCAGCCGCCCCAGGATTTCGTCTTCGACATAGCCCTTCGGCACGACGTGGCGTGGAATTTCGACCGTCTGTTCGAGCGTGATGTCGAGGGCACGCTTGCGTGCCTCCTCGACATCGCCCGTCCGGATGAAATAGGTGACGGTAAAGCGCGGAGCCATCAGAGTGCCTCGGCCTTCTGCGCGGAGTGAACGTGATCGAGACGGACTTCCGCCAGTTCATCTTCCCCGATGGCAAGCGGCTTGCCGAGGAGCTGTTCGATGGCGCCGACAAGCGCGCTGGCATCAAGTCCGTATTTCTTCATCAAATATGGTTTGGAAGCGCCATGCGCAAAGGTATCGTTGAGGCCGAGGCGCTTCAGCTTGATGCCGATGCCTTCTTCGGCCAGGATCTCCGCAACCAGCGAGCCGAGGCCGCCGACGATCGTGTGGTTTTCGAGCGTGACGACGCCTTTCTTGCCGCGAGCGGCCTTCAGCAGGCCATCACGGTCGAATGGCTTCAGCGTTGAGGCGTGCAGGTGATGAACGCCAACCCCGCGCGCCTTGAGCGGCCCGCTCGCGCGCAGTGCTTCCTCGGTGCAAACACCGGAACTGACAACGAGGATGTCGTCGCCTTCGGAGAGCGTGCGCAGCCGGTTGAATTCGAAAGGCGTCGAAAAGAGGCGCGGCACCTCGCCGCGCAGGACGCGGACGTAGACGGGGCCATCAATGGCGTCCGCGACTTCGAGGACGGTTTCGACTTCCGTTGCATCGCCGGTTTCAAGCACGGTCATGTTCGGCACCGCACGCATGACGGCAATGTCTTCGATCGCCTGATGGGTGATGCCGCCCGGCGTCGTAATGCCAGGCAGAAAGCCCATGAGCCGGACCTTGCGGTTGGAATAGGCGATGGAATTGATCAGCTGATCGTAGGGGCGGCGATACAGAAACACCGAGAACGTGTGGAGGAACGGGCGATAGCCCTGCATCGCAAGGCCGCCGGCAAAGGACAGCATATTCTGCTCGGCCATGCCGAGCGTAAGAAACTGCTCCGGATGCCGGTCACGGAAGCCGTCGACCTCGCAGGAGGAGGTGAGATCCGCCGAAAGGCAGAGCACTTCCGGCCGTGCGACTGCAAAGGTTTCGAACGCCTTGGCATAGGGACGGTTGACGATCTCGACCATGTTCATGTCCTTTCCACTGCGTTCATGTCGATGCCAAGCTCGGCGGCCAGCGCCGCCTGCATTTCCAGCCGCTCGTCCGCGCTCTTGAAGCGAACATAGTGAAGTCGCGGGAAGCGCTTCTTGAGGAAGTTCATACCCTGATAGGGCGAGGTATTGGCGAGGATCACCAGTGGCTTGCCGGCTTCCGTGCTTTCGGCGGCCTGGCGCATGGCGCCGAGATCGTGACCATCGACCGAGCGGCATGTCACGCCAAAGGCGCCGACGCGCGCGGCAAGATCGCCAAGGTCAAGCACCGAAGACATGGCGCCATCGCATTGCTGGCGGTTGACGTCGACGATGACGCGGATGTTGTCTATCCGGTGATAGGCCATGGCCGCAAGGCATTCCCAGGTCTGGCCCTCCTGGAATTCTCCATCCGACATATAGACCCAGACCTTGCCCGGCTCGCCTTTCTTCTGTCGTGCCCAGGCAACGCCCGACGCCATGGAAAGGCCCTGTGCCAGCGAGCCGGTCGTCACTTCCATGCCGGGGCTGTGTTCGGCGCCGATCATCTCGACCGAGCCGCCATCCTTGTTGAAGTGGTCGAGCGCATGTTCGTCCATCCGCCCCATCTCGATCAGCGCCGAGTAGATCACCAACGCGTAGTGTGCAGGTGAAATGAACAAGCGGTCGAACTCGGGTGCGAACGGGCCGTGGTAGCCCGCGCCCGTGAAAGCATCCGGATTGTGGGCCGAAGGCACGCCACGGAAGGGAAGCGGCACTTTCGGAAGCGTCGGTTCGCCGAGCTGCAAGAACTCGTTATAGAGAAGGGCCAGGCTCTCGGCGGCCGAACAAGCCTGGCTCAGATAGCCACCATTGTTCTTCATCGTGTGGAAAAAGACGCGACGGCGAATTCCAAGCGCAATATCTTCCGTGGATTTCTGATTGGAGAGGGTCATCGTCTCAGCTCCGTTCGGGGAAAAGGGCCTTCAGACCTTCCAGCGACGGCGTCGCGATGCCGCGTTCCGTTATCAGGCCGGTGATCAGGCGGGCAGGCGTGACGTCGAAGGCGGGATTTGCCGCAGGACTTCCTTCAGGCGAGATGCGAACGCTCGCTATTGAACCATCCCGTGCTTTGCCCTGAACGAAGCTGACTTCGTCCGCGGATCGCTCCTCGATCGGGATTTCCTTGATGCCGTCGTGAACCGTCCAGTCGATGGTCGGTGACGGCAATGCAACGTAGAAGGGCACGCCATTGTCGCGGGCGGCAAGCGCCTTGAGGTAAGTTCCGATCTTGTTGCAGACATCGCCGTTTGCCGTTGTACGATCCGTTCCGACGATGACCATGTCGATATCGCCGTGCTGCATCAGGTGGCCGCCGGCATTGTCGACGATCAGCGTGTGCGGCACGCCATGACCGTTCATCTCCCAGGCCGTGAGATAGGCGCCCTGGTTGCGCGGGCGGGTTTCGTCGACATAGACGTGGACGGGAATGCCTTCCTCCGTCGCCATATAGATCGGCGCCGTTGCAGTGCCGTAGTCGACCGTCGCAAGCCATCCGGCATTGCAATGGGTAAGGATGCGGACAGGTTCGCCCGCCTTCTTTTTCGCGGTGATCTCGCGGATGACCTTCAAGCCATTCGCGCCGATCGCGCGATTGAGCTGAACATCTTCCTCGGCAATTTCGGCGGCACGCTTGTAGGCGGCTTCGGCGCGTGCGCCTTCCGACAGCGGCCGCAGGTGTTCGCGCATGGCGTTCAGCGCCCAGCGCAGGTTGATGGCGGTCGGGCGGGTTTCGTTGAGCTCTTCCCAGACGGCGTCGAGATGCGCGCTGGAAGGGTCCTTTGCCATGGCGATGGCAACGCCATAAGCGGCCGTGACCCCGATCAACGGCGCGCCGCGCACCCACATGTCACGGATGGCAACGGCAACGTCATCGACTGTCTTCAGCGTGACAACTCTGAATTCATGCGGCAGCCAGCGCTGATCGATAATGTCGACCGAGCGGCCGTCCTCGTTGAGCCAGATCGTATGGTAATGGCGTTCTCCGACTTTCAAGCGAGTGTCTCCTTCTGAAGCCGTTCTGCTGTCGCGCGGACATCTTTGAGGCTGTGGATGCGATGCCGGTTGACGGCGAGGTGGCGCCCAAGTTTCAGCGCCCTACTCTCGCAGGCGGCCCGATGATTGGGATCGGCGATGGTTTCGAAATCGGCATTGTGGGCGAGGCCAAGAATGCGGCGATGCATCTCGATGCCGGCAAAGCCCAGCATTTCGCGATAGATTTCGTCGAGGACGATGTTTAGAGCCTGTTCGGCTCCCATCATGTCACCTTGATCTTCGAAGAGACTGGCCTGGTAAAGGATGCCCTTGCGCTCGTTGCGCCAGAGATTGGCGAACTCGGCGCGGAACGTTTCCCAGATGGTTTCGACCGTATCGAGCAAATACGCGCGCATCTCATCGCGCCCCGCATCGTCGCTTTCATGACCGCTTTGCGCGAAATAGCTCATCCAGAAATTGGCGAGCAGCATGCCGACGTCGAAACTGATTGGACCGTAAAAGGCAAATTCCGGATCAATGACGCGCGTTTCGTCATCTGTGACCATCACCGAGCCGGTATGAAGGTCGCCATGGCAAAGCGTCTCTGCCTTGGCGGAGAAGAGATGCTTCAACCGCTGTGCTTCCACCTTGAGGTCTCGATCGCCACGCAATTCTGCAACGATCGGATCAAGTTGCGGCGAGGTATGCCGGTTGAGCTCCGCTTCGAAATAGGGATCGGAAAAGACGAGATTCTCTGTGATGTCGCAGAGCTCGACATTATCGGCGAAGAGCGCCACGTCTGCCTTCTTGTCGCGCGTGACCATGGAGAAATCGGAACCGCGAAAGAGTGTCCGCGCGCAGAAGAGCCCGAGATCACGACCGATCTTTGGAAGGATGCGGCCATCGATCAACGCCCGTCGCAAGATGACATGCGGGGTCAGAAACTCCATGGCGATAATGGCCTGGGCGGCGTCGAAGAAAAAGATTTCCGGCACCATGCCAGGATCGCGCTGGGATTGGCGTATCAGGGCATGATATTCGAAAAACGAGCGCTTCAGAGGAAGCGGCCAGCTTTCGCCAACAAGTCGCACATAAGGCAGCGCCTGTTTGACAATGGCGGCTCCCTTTTCTCCGGTAACAATAAAAACGAGATTGAGATTGCCGTCGCCGACTTCCTTGACGGCCCATCGCGCGGAATCGTCGCCGATTTTTTCCCTAAGAATGGCGTTGCCGCCAAGTCGGCCCGGCAATGTCTCGACGCTAAGCGCCGCAAAGACGTGGGTGTCCATTATGCTCTCCTCCTGCGCATGTCGCGGCCTCCACCGTGTTTCGACATGCCGTCATGGGCACAACTAAGTCGGCATTCTGTCAAATGTCAATGGCCTTGACATTTGATTAAAAGCTATCCTAACCTGCTGTCATTGGGAGGAGAGAATGAGCGAACATGCAGTGTTTCGCATCGAAGGTGTACGCAAGTCCTTTGGTGCGGTGGCGGTGCTCCAAGGGGTGCATCTCGACCTCAAGGGCGGTGCCGTCACAGCCTTGATGGGTGCCAATGGCGCCGGAAAATCGACGCTCGTGCGCATCTTGAGCGGCGTTTATCCGCGCGACGCAGGCACGATCACTCTTTCGGGTGCGCCGTTCGAGCCCTCGACGCCCGCGGAGGCGATCCGGGCTGGCGTCGTGACGGTGCATCAAAACATCAATGACGGCGTTGTCGCCGATCTCGATGTGGCGACCAATCTGACGCTCGACCGGTTGAACGGGCGTGGTGCGCGGCTGTTCTTCAATCCACGCCGGGTTCGGCGCGAGGCTGCGCTTGTCGCCTCGCGCATGGGCCTGACCATCGATCTCAAATCCAGCATCAACGACTTGAGCCTTGCCGATCGCCAGATGGTGGCGATTGCGCGCGCCATGGCGCATGAGCCAAAGGTCCTGATCCTCGACGAACCGACCTCGTCGCTGTCGAGCGTCGAGGCCGACCGCCTGTTCGATCTTGTCGATCGCCTGAAGGCGCGGGGCGTCGCCATTCTTTATATTTCGCACCGCATGTCAGATATACGCCGTCTCGCAGACAGTATCGTGTCGTTGCGCGACGGTCGCATCACAGGGCGCTTTGAAGGGCCAGATCTCGACTACGAGGGTGCCGTCAACGCAATGCTGGGCCGAAAGGTCTCTGCCGATGCCGTCTCGGTACGCGAGGCAAGCATTCCCGTATTTCGAGCACAGGGCCTGAAACTTTCCGAGCATTCGCGACCGTTCGATCTTGAGCTTGGCGATGGAGAGATTGTTGCCGTGACCGGCCTTGTCGGGGTTGGGAAGTCGGCGCTTGCCGAAGTGTTGGCCGGAGCCCGCATGCCGCCGTCAGGCCAGATGACGCTCGATGGCGCGCGTTACGTGCCGAAGACGACCGGACAGGCAATCGCAAGCGGCGTTTTCCTTGTCGCCAAGGATCGTGGGATCAGCGGCATCGTGCCTGATTTCAATATTTACGAGAATATCAGCCTACCGTTTCTGCGTCGGCTATCCCGCCTCGGCGTTTCGAACCGTGCAAGCGAAAGGGCGAGGGCGCGTCGGCAGATCTCCGCGCTCGGTGTGGTGTGCCGCAATGAGCGGGACGAGATGCACACGCTGTCGGGCGGCAACCAGCAGAAGGTCATGGTCGGCCGCTGGCTTTCTGAGCCGTCGCGGCTTCTTGTTCTCGATGAGCCGTTTCAGGGCGTCGACATCGTCGCCAGACGCGATATCGGCAATAAGCTTCGCTCCTCGGCCAATGGGCGGGCCACCATCCTATTTCTCACCGAACTCGACGAGGCCTTCGAAGTGGCCGACCGCATTCTTGTGATGTCGGAGCAGACGATCGTCGGTGAGCATCGCAATTCCGGCATTGATGTCGAGCGCCTGCTGTCTGAGATCGCAGGTCAATCCTCTCAACAGGTCAGCGCAATATGAGCAGTGAACAGAGCAAATCCGCAGGCGCGGTTCCCTTGTCCCAACCGAGCGTGAGCGTCAGGGATCTGGCGATAAAATATGGTTTCCTCGTGCTGCTTTTCGGCATGATCATCTATTTCTCGCTGGTTACCGGCGGCTTTGCCTCGCCGCAGAGCGCGGTCTTCATCCTGCAGTCGGTGTCGATCACCGGGATCCTTGCCCTCGGTGTTACCGCAACGTTGGTGGTCGGTGGCTTTGACCTCTCGATCGGGTCGGTCGCCACGAGCGCGATGATGGCGTCGTCATACGTGATGGTTGTCATGGGTGGCGATGCTGTTACGGCAACGCTCGTCTGCCTTGCCGTCGGCGTGCTGGTCGGGCTCATCAATGGCATCATCATCGTCTACATGCGTGTGCCGGATCTCCTTGCGACACTCGGCATGATGTTCCTTCTGCTGGGGCTGCAGCGAATTCCGACAGAGGGCCGCTCTATCGCCACCGGGATGACGCTGCCGGATGGCTCTGTCGCTAGCGGCACTTTCAGCCCGGGCTTTCTCGCTCTTGGCCGCCATCGCTTCGATTTCATCCTGCCCAATCTCGTCCCGGTTTCGGTCGTG
Organism: Rhizobium sp. BR 314; assembly: GCF_047445805.1. NCBI lineage: Bacteria > Pseudomonadati > Pseudomonadota > Alphaproteobacteria > Hyphomicrobiales > Rhizobiaceae > Rhizobium > Rhizobium sp. BR 314. The sequence continues at coordinate 36,713 of NZ_JARWLA010000011.1, forward strand.
GTGCTGATCGTGCTGGCGATCCTGATCTGGTTCTTTCTCGAATATACCCGGTTCGGACGCATGATGTATGCCGTAGGCTCGAATGAACGTGCGGCCGGCCTCGCCGGTGCGCCGGTCAATGCATACAAGATTTCCGCTTACATCATCTCGGGCATCTTCGCCTCGATCGGCGGCATTCTGCTCGCAGCCCGTCTCGGCCGCGGCGATATTGCCTCGGGTAACAACCTCTTGCTCGATGCTGTCGCAGCCGCATTGATCGGTTTTGCGGTGCTTGGCGCAGCCAAGCCCAATGCTTTGGGGACGGCTATCGGCGCCCTATTCGTCGGCATCCTGCTGCAGGGGCTGACCATGATGAATGTGCCTTACTACACCCAGGATTTCGTCAAGGGCGCGGTTCTCGTCGTCGCTCTGATTTTCACCTTTGCATTCTCAAAGAGGAGCAAACGCTAAGGGCGCATGTCCTTGGCGGATAATCATAATCTTACCGGAGGAGGAGACTGATATGAAGATGACACGCAGAACGCTGGGCGCCTTGGCGCTTGGCCTGATGGGAGCAGCAGCCTTTGGTGCGCCATCCTTTGCCGCCGATATGCCCAAGCCGTTCGATAAGCCGGGCAATGTGAAGATTGCGCTGGTGCGCTATCTGTCGACCGGTGATTTTTTCCAGTCCTACCTGGCCGGCGTCGAAGCACAGGCCAAGGCACTAGGCGTTCAGCTGCAGGTATTCGACAGCCGTCAGGATGCGGCGGTACAGGCCGACATGGTCGATCAGGCCATCGCGCTTGGCGTCCAGGGGATCATCATCCAGCACGGCCTGACGGAATCGATGAAGGATGCCGCTAAACGCGCCGTTGACGCGGGCATCAAGGTCGTAGCCTTTGACGTCAACGTCGAGAACCCGAAGATCCCACAGGTCGAACAGTCCGACCGTGACCTTGCGCGCCTGGCGCTCGAACAGGCCATCAAGGACAATGGCCAAAGCTTCAAGGCCGGCTACGTCTATGTCGCCGGTATCGCGCCGCTCGATCGACGCGACGAGACCTGGAAGGAGTTCAAGAAGAAATATGCTGGCATCAAGGAAGCGGCCCAGTTCGGCACAATGGACAATCCGATCGCCAACTCGGTCGCAAACCAGGCTCGTTCGGTGGTCTCGGCAAATCCGGATATTACCGTGATGTTCGCTCCCTATGACGAATTCGCCAAGGGCGTGAAGATCGCCGTCGATGAAGCCGGTCTCTCGTCCAACGTGAAGATCTATTCTGCCGATATTTCGACGCCCGACATCGCTGCGATGCGTGAGTCCGGGTCCGCGTGGGCGGCGACTGCGGCAACGAACCCGGCCGTGGTTGGCCAGGTCTCCGTTCGTGCTCTTGCCATGCTGCTGGCCGGCCAGGATCCGGGCCACCAGGTCGTCGTTCCGCCGACGCTCATCACCCAGAAGGATCTGAATACGCAGGATATCAAGAACATGGAGGAACTCGGCGCGAAGCTTCCACAGTTCGCGCATGCGGATGTCGCCATGCCGGCATGGATGCCGAAGGCTGCCGCCAAGTAATCCAATTCTTTCCCAACGACTGGCGGTGCTTCGGCACCGCCTTTTTTTGTCTGTGTTTCACGGTCTAGCCGTGTGCGCAGGCAAACAATGCCCCGGTTGGGGCAGTTTTTCTTTTGGATTTCACCTCAGCGAAGCGCAAGCCTGTTGGGCTCTGCCGCCCGAAGAGTATCCTTCCTAATCGAGAGTATTGACAATATTTGCTACGCTTCCCGCAATAGCTGGGTAGCGAAAGGGCAAGCGATGGCATCAGACAGCATTCACGTGAAGGTCAAAGGGGGCCTACTGGACCACCTTCAGCAGCAGATCGAGGAGGACGGTCTTTATGAAAACGCGAGTGAATACACTCGCGCGCTTATTCGCCGTGACCTCCAAACCAGGGATGAGGCCTGGGAAGCCCTGTGCTGAGAGCTATCGTCGGCATTGTGGGCGTACGATAGCGAAATTGTCGCGGTCTCGGCTGATGATGTCATCCAGCGGAACGAGACCCGCTAAACATGGCGGCTTATCGTTTTTACCAGCATGCGGATGCTGCGCACGATGAGATCTGGCGTGATACAGTCGAGAAGTGGGGTGAAGCGCAAGCCGTCACCTGTATTCGGGGGCTCCACACTCATTTGCAGCTTCTGACGAAAGACCGGCACCTCTGGCGCAGGCGTCCGCAGAGACTGGCCGTTCCAGCCGACGTCAAGCGCAAGGCCTATTTCAGCCGGATGAGCATCATTATGTTTTCTTCCGTACTCTGAATAACGGCGACCTTGGCGTCATGAGCATTCTGCACGAGCGCATGGACATGGCGGTGCGTCTTAAAGAAGATCTGGTCGCATTGGAAAGTAGGAAACCGACCATTTAGTCGGTAGAGAGCCTAGCGGTCATCGCCAGCCTCTCTTAAACGGCATCAAACGGATGTCAGCCTTGGTTCGGAATGCATCAAGGCAGGCATGATGGCACGCTTCTGCGATCCAAAGAAAAGCAGAAGCGCTCAAGGTCCTTCAGTGCGGACATGTCGCCATCGGAAAACCGCCGGACACTGTTACGTGACATGCCTTAGCGAAGCGCAGCGGCGATATTGCCGCCATCAACCGTCGTCACATCTGCCGTTGTTCTTTCCGCCAAGGCGTGGTGAACGAAGGCGCGAGCGACGTCGTCTGCCGTCACTTCGAGGCCAAGAAGATTCCCGCCCATATATTCCGAAACGGAAAGGCCGCGCGCGGCCGCACGATTGGCGATCATCTCATCGTTGAGCAGGCCCGATCGGATGCGGTCGGCATTGACGGCGTTGACCCTGATACGGTCGGCACCATGCTCCAGCGCATATTGTCGGGACAGGAAGAGCGTTGCCGCTTTCGGAAGGCCATAGGCGCCGAATTTGGCACCGGGATTGACCGCTTGCTTTGACGCGTTGAAGAGCAGAGCGCCGCCGGTCTTCTGCGCTTTCATGATGCGTACGGCGTTTTGCGCGACGCTCTGATGGGCGAAGAAGTTCAGCTCAAAACTCTTGCGCAGCAAAGCGTCGTCCATCGTGGCGATCGGACTTTCCCAGGCGGCGCCGGCGTTGGAGACGACAATGTCGACACCGCCGAATGTGGCAACGGCGGCATCGAAGGCGCCGCGAACCGAGGTCGGGTCGGTTATGTCGCATGCAAGACCGATCGAGCTGTTGCCAACGGATTTGGCGACTGCCTGCGCCCTTTCGCCATCGAGGTCGACGACGACGGCGTGAGCGCCTTCCACTACGAATGCCTTGACGATGGCGGCACCGATGGCGCCGGCACCACCCGTCACCAGCACGACCTGGCCGGTGAACGGTTTTGGCTTGGCGCCGGCGAGCTTTGCCTGCTCCAGCGACCAATATTCAAGGTCGAAGAGATCCGGTCGGCTGACAGGTTCGAAGCGGCCAACCGATTCCGCATCGCGCGCCGCCTCGATCCACATTTCTCCTACATCAACGGCGATCATCGCATCCTTGTGGGTTCGGCCGTGGCCATAAATGCCGAGACCCGGAACCAGGGTCAGGCGCGGCATCGGATCGAGCATGGTGCGCTTGACATCGTCGCGGGCATCGTTGCTGCGGAAATACTCGGTATAGTCGGCGACAAAGGCGGCGACGCGCTCATCGATCACGCCACGATAGGTCCCTAGATTTTCCTTGGTCGGTGCCGGCAGCACCATCGGGCCGGTCTTGATGCGGATGGAAAGATCCGGCGTGGAAACGCCACGTGCCGCCATATCAGTGACTTCGGCTGAATTCACGAAGTCGAGGATATCAGGCGAGGTGCGGAATACGCTGATCATGCGGTCGAAGCGACCTTCGCCTTTATCGACTGCAACGGCACCGCGCAGCGTGGATGCGATATCGCCCGGACTTGCGAGATCTGCAGGCAGGGCGGCTGCCGTGAACGGATGGCGGCCATTCCGCTTCACATGGTCTTCCGCCAGTGACACGTAATGGATCATCCGGTCATAGGCTTCTTTTGCCGTCGCGCCGAACGTGAAGATGCCGTGCTTGTCGAGGATCAAGCCCTCGACCGTTGGATCCTGCTCGAAGACTTCCGCCGCGGCCTTGGCAAGCGCAAATCCCGGCATGATATAAGGCACAAAGCCCATCTTTCTACCGAACAGCTCGGTGCTCATCTCCCTGCTTTTAGCCTGGTCGGCGATGGCAAGGATGGCGGTCGAATGGGTGTGATCGACGAATTTGTGCGGAAGGAAGGCGTGCAGCAGCGCCTCCACGGAGGGATTTGGTGCCAGGGGATCGATGAGATTGGCGCGCAACAATGTCACCATGTCTTCGTCCGACAACTTTGCGAGCTTGCGGCTCTTCAGCAGTGGTTCGATCCGCACGGCAGGCAGGCCAGGTGGCTCAATGGTGCCCATGTCCCAGCCGCTGCCCTTGACGCAGAGGACGGCGTGGTTATCGCCGACGAGATCGGTCATCTCCGTCTTCACGGAAGTATTCCCGCCCCCGTGCAGCACAAGCCGAGGCTCGCCTCCCAAAAGCCGTGTCGTATAGGTGCGCAATGCAAGATCGCGATTAACGCCCTTGGTCTGATAATCGGCCACGACTTTTTCCGCGACATCGTCGCGCCACAGATTTTCCATGTCAGTTTGCCTCCCAATGAAACGGCCCCTTCCGGATCGGCGGGCCATGTGACAGGCTCAGGGCTTGCCCGAGCTGTTCCTGTCGAGCCCCTCTGTCTGCCAACGATCCAGGAGCCGTCGCGCCATCGATGCGGTGACGACGAGATGCGAGGCAAAGCCGCCTTTCAGCGCGGCAAGCAGGGGGTCGAATTTGCTATCTTCCTGCACGACGAGCATGCGCTTCTTGATCGCCCGGATAGAGGCTAGGTCCGCCGACATGCAGCGCCGATTATGGGCGCAATCCATCCACTGGCCGTCGTGGTCGATGAGTTGTCCGGCGATGACGCCTGCCGCGCCCTGATCGCCCATCGCATGCATTTCCTCCGCCGAAAGAGCGCCGCACTTGACGAGGTGGCTGTCTTCCTCGATGCCGCCCACCGAATAAAGCGCGAGCTGGCAATCGGCAATCGTAGCGAGCTGTTCGCGAATGACCGGCTCGGATCGCAGCTCTTCTGCAAGCCGCTCCGAGGAGAGAACAAGGGGCGCATAGAGGTTGATGCCCTCGGCATTGAGGCGCCGGGCGATTTCCGTCGTGCATTGGTCGGGACGATAGGAATAGGGGGCGCCAAGATTGCCGCAGAGCTGAACGACAGTAACGCCGCGCAGGTCGGCGAAAGGCATGACGTCGGCGATATGATAGACGGTTCGCCCCCAGGCAACGCCGATCCGGTCGCCCTTGTTGATAAGCTCGAGGAAGACGGAGGCTGCCACAACCGGCATTTCGGCGGCCGGATCCATGGCCTGCCGGTCTTCCGGCACGATCCAGACCGCTGTCAGGCCTATTGCATCTTCCAGCTCTCGCGCGAGAACATCGTCGGAGAAGAGTTCCGAAGAGGTGGTGATCGTGACGATCCCCATTTCGCGCGCCCTGCGCAGATACATCGCAATCGACGCGCGCGAAATCTCCAGGCGCTGGGCAACCTCGTCCTGGCGCATACCGTGGTTATAGTACAGCCAGGCGGCCTTGTGGATAATTTGGTCATTGGAGCGGATCGGCATGCTGCTCTCTCAGAAATCATGGATGCTGACATAATTCATCATAGCTGACAAAAGTCAATCCACCGATCTGATATGACAGCAGTCCGCATCTTGCAAGGCGGCGGATCAGGCACGCCATTCAAGGCGCGAGCTGGCGCACCGTGACGAGGCGCCCGTCTGATCGCTAAACCACAATCAAGGGCGTGTTCCGATCTTGATGCCAATGAGATCTATTGCAGCGTGGTCTCATGCGGCTTTGCCGCAAGGATCGGCAATTGTGCTTCTAAGCCAAGCTGCATGGCCGCGATGGGGCGATGGTTGCGCAGCCTGTCGGCCCTGCGGGTCAGCAGCTCCTCATTGATGATGGCCTGCATGCCGGCAATGAACCGATGCCGACTGAATTGTTCAGCATGTGCGAGAAGCGTCGCCGGATGAAACTGATGCTCGATGGCCTCGAATTCATGCACAGCGTCGATGAGCGCATCAGCGGATTGCTGTTCGAACAGAACACCGCTTACTCCTGGAATGACGGTTTCCAATGCCCCGCCGCGCCCATAGGCAATGACGGGGCGGCCGCTCGCCATCGCCTCGACCGGAACGATGCCGAAATCTTCTTCGCCTGGAAAGACCAATGCGCGGCAACGCGCAAGCTTCTCCTTCAGCACGGCGAAGGATGTATGTCCAAGGAAAGTGATGGAGGGGCCGGCGCTGCGCTTCAACTCCTCCAGTTGCCGGCCTTCGCCGATGACCACGAGGTTGCGCTTCATCCTCGTAAACGCCTCTATCGCGAGGTCGACCCGCTTATAGGAAACCAGCTGACCGGCGCAGAGATAGAAGTCTTCCGTCGATGATGCCGGGGTGAAATCATCGACATTGACGGGCGGATAGACAACGGCCGCCGGCCGCCGATAGTATTTGCCGATGCGATCGCAAACGTGATGGGAGTTGGCGACGAAGCGATCGACGCGCAGGCTGGTGCTGACGTCCCAGGAGCGCAGCAAAGGCGCCAGCATCGGCATCATGAGCCGCGAGCCGAGGCCTGCATGCGACCGGTAGAAATGATAGTGGTCCCAAAGATAGCGCATGGGCGAATGGCAGTAGCAGACATGCGTTGCCTGCGGCGGTGGAATAATGCCCTTGGCCGGGCCGGACTCACTGGAAATGATGAGATCGTAATCCGTGAGGTCGAAGCTTTCCAGCGCAAATGGCATCAGGGGGAGAAGCGATTGATAGGCCCGGACCGCGCCTGGAATGCGCTGCAGGAACGATGTGATAATCTTGTGTTTTCGTATCTTGTCCGAGAGCCTGCTTTCATCGCAGACAAGAGTGAATATATCGGCATCCGGATACATGTCGCAGAGCGCCTCGACGACTTTTTCTCCACCCCGCATCGCCACCAGCCAATAATGTACGATCGCCACGCGCATTTTCGTCCCTCCGTCGGCCGAAACCACATTGGGCAGGCAGCAACTTTTGCGACAGGGCCTATATCGGTTCAGCGAAGCATCCAAATGGGCGAAGGTAGTATCCAAAAGATTTAGCCGGTGGTTGTAGCCTCTACACAAGGATATGGCCTCTCGACCAAGAGGGGGCAGGATTGTCCAGCTCCCTGTCAGAAGTGATAAGGCCTGTTGCTGCGGCAGGGGATTTACCTCTGCGTGTCCTGCTGCTGATCTCGTTACCTGTGCCTTCGACTGAGCGGTGGCACGAGCAATATGCAAGCGAGAGTTCAGCCCATGTCCAGAGTTTCCGCTTTGATTCGTCGTTCGGCGTCCGGCTCGCACAGGGTCATGGCGCCCTGGCTGCTTGCAATGATCCTCTCCGGGGCAAGCTCCTATGGAATCGCGAACGCTGCAGCCAGCGACATCTACCAGGTCGGGCCACAGGCCAGGCTGAAGATTGCCATCGTCGAGTGGATCAGCGGCACCGGCGAATATAAGGAATGGACCGCCTTGAACGGTGAATACCTGGTCTCGCAATCCGGTTCGATCTCCATTCCAATGATCGGCCAAATGCAGGTCAGCGACAAGACAGTCGAGGAGATCAGCGCCGATATCGGCGTGAAATTGAAGCAGATCACCGGTTTGGCGGTGGCTCCGACGGCGTCGGTTGAAGTCGTCAAGTATCCGATGATCTATGTGTCGGGTGCAGTCGAAAAGCCAAGCGAGCTAGAATTCAGGCCTGGCCTGACCGTTAAGCAGGCGATGGCAATGGCAGGCGGGCGCGAGCGCCGCTCCAGTCAGACGGGCGACTATACGGAAGCACAGCAGATCAGCTACGCAGGTGAGATCAGTCGGATGGAGCTGCAGCTGAAGCAGCTGAGCGCTCGGCAGGCCCGCCTGCTCGCCGAACTCGACGACCAACCGGCAATCACCTTCCCGCCGGAGGTCAAGGCTGCCCCCCAGGGCTCGGCGGTCTGGCAAATCATGAAAAGCGAAGTCGATCTCTTCAATGCAAGAGCCGACGCCTTGCGCCAGCAATTGGCCGCCGCTGCCGATCTGGAGGCGCTGTTGCACAATGAAATCAATATCCTCGATGAAAAAATGTCCTCGCAGGATGAACAGGTGAAGATCGCGCAGGACGAATTGAGCGACATTTCCAAACTGGTCGACACGAAAATCCTGACGACATCGCGCAAGACCTCCCTGGAGCGGATCGTCGCCGAAATGCAGGCGGGCAAACTGGATCTCGTCGTCGCCTCGATGCAGGCAAAGCAGAAGCTGAGCGAGACCGAACGCGATGCGCTCAATCTCAAGGGCCAGCGAAAAACCGAAGCGGGCCAACAGCTGCAGGTTACCGAGAGCGAAATCGAGGATACCAAGCTCAAGCGCAACACGACGCTGCAGCTTTTACAGATCTCCGGCGCGTCACTGTCAAGAAGCCAGAGCATGAAGGCACTCGATCTTCAGCCGCTGGAATATTGGATCACCCGAAAGGGGGAAGAGGCCGATGCCGTCAAGGTCACCGAGGCAACCGAGCTGCAGCCCGGAGACGTGTTGGATGTACGCTACAACATTTCCGGAAGTCTGGACGGCACGACAGTTTCGTCCGTCGACGTTGGTCAATCCCAATAGTGCTACGCAAATGATGATGGGGCGTTAGTCATGGTAGTTCACGAGATCGGCAAAGGTTTTTCCGGCACTCCATCGGAGGCCAACGGTGCCGGAAATGGCGAATTTATTTCGTTTCGCGACGTTTGGCGCTTTCTGCAGCGGCACTGGCTGATCTTTGCATTGTTTACGGGAGTAGGGCTGGGGATCGGCGGCATATATATGGCGACGACCCAACCGATCTATCTTGCAAGCACACGCCTCGTCATGGACCCTGATCAGGGGCGTATTGTTTCCCAGGATGCATTCACCGGGACTGTCATCATCGAAGCCGCCGAAATCGCGAGCCAGGTTGAGATCGTCAAGTCCGAGGCGATCGCGCGTGCCGTCGTGCAGAAACTGAACCTGACAGAAGACCCGGAAATCACAGGCGGCGTTTCATGGCAGGCCATGCTGCACGACAAGTTGCGCGGCATTTTCAGCTTTTTCAAGCGAGGCGACGATGGCAGTGCCAAAACGGAGGTCTCTGAGGACGACATCATGCGCCGGACCATGGCCTCCTTTCTGTCACGGGTAGAGGTCAATCGCGTTGGCCAGTCCTACATCCTCGAGATTGGCTACAGTTCAGTCGATCCGCAGAAGGCGGCCATCGCAGCCAACGCCATTGCCGAGGCCTATATCAGCACCGGCCTTTCGGAGCGGGCGTCGGCAGCACAAAGCGGCGCCAATTGGCTGGAAACGCGCTTGATCGAAGTTGGACGACAGGCGCGCGAGGCAGCCATGAGCGTCGAGGAATTCCGCGCCAAGAACGGTATCATGGAGATCAGTACCTCCTCGTCCCTCGATCAGCAGCAATTATCCGAGATCAGCAGCCAGGCCGTCGCGGCCAAGGCGCAGACAGCCGCCGAAACAGCCAAGCTTGCAACCCTCAATCAACTGATGGCTGGGGGCAAGGTCGAGGGTGACGTCGATGAGACGATGAACAACCCGCGCATACAGAAACTTCAGGAGGACCTGGGAGCTGCCACGGCCAAGCTGAACAGCCTTGCCAGCAGATACGATGCCGATAACCCTGCCATCCTTGCCGCGCAGCAGGAAATCGACCGGGTAAAGGCGGACATGCGTAAGGAGTTTGAGCGCATTCAGGCCGTCTACAAGGCAAATCTGGAGGTCGCTCAAACGCGAGAAAAGCTTCTGAGCGACGAGGTAGCCTCGCTGAAGGACGCCGGAACGGATAAGAACCTGGCGAAAGTTGAGCTGTCGGAAATGGAGAGTAGGGCGACCACATATCGCCGGATGTATGAGAGCATTCTGCAGCAGCTTATCGGCGCGCTGCAAAAGGAATCCTTCCCGCTCGGAAGCGTCCGCGTGGTGACGGCGGCAGCCATACCCTTGGCAAAGACATGGCCGAAATCCTCCTTCGTCCTGCCGTTCTCGGCGATGCTTGGCCTTGCCGCGGGCGTCATGGCCGCGCTGCTGCGGGATGGCCTCGATCGGCGCGTCAGCTCCAGCGAAAAGCTGCGGCGGGAACTGGGTATCGGTTCGCTCGGCCATGTCCCCGTCTATGCAAGCCCCTCATTCCTGCCGGGAAGCCTGGCAACGGCCAACTCGAGCTGGCGACGAACAATGCTGCCTCTGAGGTCCGTGCTCGATACGCCATACTCGCAATTTTCCGAAGCGTTGCGCGGCGTCAAGCACTCGATCGATTCCGCCTTTCCACCTAACGCGCCTATGGTGATCGGCATCACATCCGTCGGCACCGGTGAGGGTAAGACCACCATTGCGACCAATCTCGCGCAACTTTACCAACATGAAGGTGCCTCGGTCGTCTTGATCGATGCCGATTTCCTAAACGCGAGACTGAGCTGCGTCGTCACGGAATCCGGGACGGAATTCGGCATGGAGGCCCTGAGTATCAACGAGGTCCCGCGGCGTTATTCCGTTGCCCACGAAACCGGTGTGCTGGTTGCCAAGGCCGATCATCAGCCGGAAGCGGAACTCATGCATGCCCCTGGCAGCGTGCCGGTGGTAACGGTCGACGAGACCGAGAAGTCGGTCGCAGCCTCCCAACGCTATGGCCATCTTCCGGCGCTCAAGGCCGAGATCGATTTGCTGCGGCGGCAATATAAGGTCGTTATCGTCGACATGTCCGCGTTTGAGGATTCCGCCGATACGCGTGTGATCTGCACTTACCTTGAGGGCATCGTCGTTGTCGTCGGCCAGACAAACAAGATGACCGTGGAAAGATTGTCCGACGCACTGGCAAGCTTCGGCACCACTACGATCAACATCCTCGGCATCATCGCTAATCGCAGCTATGAAAGACGGCAGAACCGCCACTCGCGTCCCTGGCGTCGCAAGCCGCAGGAGCGCCAGCTGCGTGCGTCCGCAAGGCGGCTGACAGGCCAGGTTTCGGGGCGCCCCTTGAAGATTACCGTTGGCATTGCGAGCGCGGGACGTCGCGATATCCTGTCGTCCATTCTCCCGCACATCGCCAATCAAACTCGCAAGCCCGACGAGATCGTCGTCTGTCTATCATCGCCCGAGGATATCGATCCCAGCTGCCTGCGAAATCTCGACTTTCCGGTACGGGTGCTCATTTGCGAACGTGGGCTGTGCCGCCAACGCAATCGTATTCTCGACAGCATACAGGATGCCGATATCGTCCTTTTCCTCGACGACGATTTCCTGATGACGTCAACTTACATCGAAGAGGCGGAGCGGCTGTTTCAGCTTCAGCCGGATGTGGCGATATGCACCGGCACGGTTCTGGCCGACGGCGTCACCGGACCGGGCATTTCCGTTCGTGACGGTCTGCGTTTGGTGGAGGGCAAGCGCCGTCGTCGATCCGAGCCAACCTTGCAGTTCCGCCAGGTCTATAACGCCTATGGCTGCAACATGGCGATCCGAATGGCTATCGTCAAAGCCGCCGGCTTGCGCTTCGACGAGAACCTGCCGTTCTATGGCTGGCTCGAGGATGTCGATTTCAGCAGGCTCGTTTCCCATTATGGTCAGGTCGTCAGCGTCAAGCATCTCGAAGGCGTTCATCTTGGCACGAAGGGCGGCCGATCAAGTGGTATCCGTCTGGGCTATTCGCAGGTTGCAAACCCGCTCTATCTGATGCGCAAGCGTACCATGAGTGTGCGGCAAGCGACGATGCAGATCGGTCGCAATCTCACCGCCAATCTCATCAAGGTCTGGCGGCCGGAGCCCTGGGTTGATCGCAAGGGGCGCCTCAGAGGCAATTTCATTGCATTGCGCGATCTTCTCAAAGGCAGATTGGCACCCCAGAACATCGAAGCATTGGAATAGTTCAGTGGCAAACCCACCCGGCATCGATCGCGTCGTCGTCATCAACGATCGTTCTGCGCGGGTGGGCGGAGCGTCCAACCTGGCAATCCTGTCAGCCAGACTGCTCCAGGACGCGGGTGTCGCCGTCACCTTCTTCGCCGGCGATGTCGCCGGTGCCGATCAGCCGGTGCCTGATACCATCAATCTCGCCGCGCGACCGCTGATGCAGCAGCCTCGTCTGAGCGCTCTCACGAGCGGTCTCTACAACAGTCATGCGCATGATGGCCTTAATGCCGTCATTTCGCGCGTCGATACGCCGGGTACGATCTATCATCTCCATGGCTGGTCGAAGATCCTGTCTCCGTCGATTTTTCGCGCCCTATGGCCGGTTCGTTCGCGTGTCGTCTTGCACGCGCATGATTATTTTCTGTCCTGTCCGAACGGGGGGTTCGCCAACTATCGCAGAAATCAGGTTTGCCCTTTGACGCCTATGTCGATGAGCTGCCTGACGACCAACTGCGACAAGCGCGGCTATCACGAGAAACTCTGGCGGTCGGTTAGGCATCTCATGCGGGAGCGCTACTATCCCATTCAAGAGGTTGCCGCCAATATCATCGTCGTGCATCAGCGCATGCGCGACTACTTCCTGCGCGGCCAGGTCCAGCTCGCCAATATCGAGACGATCCGCAACCCGGTTGAGCCTTTCCTCGATCGAGCGGCAGATCCGTGGAAAAAGCGCAATTTCTTCTTTGTCGGGCGGTTGGAGCCGGAGAAGGGATTTGAGGACGCAGCGATTGCAGCGCGGCTTGCCGGCGCGAAACTGCATGTCATCGGCGATGGTGCCGGTCGGATACGCCTGGAGCGAGACTTCCCGGAGGTTGTCATCCATGGATGGAAATCCAAGGACGAGATGCGGGACATTCTGTGCGATGCCCGTGCGCTGATCGTTTCGTCGCGCGTGCCCGAGCCGTTCGGCCTGGCTGCGCTCGAGGCGGTGACAAGCGGTATTCCAGTGATCTTGCCGGATGCGGCGCTCCTCGGTGAGGAACTGGCAGCTATGGGATGCGGATTGACGTTCCAAAGCGGCAAGGTCGAGGCGCTTGCCAGCGGAATTCGCCGCCTTGCCTCCGATGACATGCTACTCCGTTTGATGAGTGTGAATTGCCTCCGACGGTCCAGCGAAATGGCCCATACGCCCGCATCATGGCTTGAAGCATTGCTGGCGCTGTACGACCGCGTTCTCGACCGTGCAAATAGTGCCGGTACGAGCTCGAAATCGACCGTGCCCGGCGTTTTTCAACCTCCCATCGGCTGATCGATGAGACCGGATGAGGCTTGTGGTTAGCTCTGTGCCCGGCCCCCTACGCCATTGGGACTAGGCCGATGCCCGCAGGGTCAATTGTCAAGCAGAAGGGTAGCTGGCAGCCTTTGAACAAAGCATGGAAGCGTTGAGGGATCCAGGATATGTTATCAACTGTTGACGGCGTTGCCCATCGCGAGCGACCGCGTCTCGACCTCAAGCAGGCCGAGCGCCTGGGCCGCTCCAAACGCCTTGTCGACCTTCTTCTTTCCGGCGCAGGCCTATTGCTTCTGGCACCGGCGTTGCTCGTCATCGCCATCGCATTGCTTCTGGTTGACGGCCGCCCCATCATTTATCGCCATACACGCGTCGGTCGCGACGGCCGCCTCTTCGAGTGCCTGAAGTTCCGCACAATGCGCAAGGATGCCGACCACCAGTTGGCGGAGCTGCTTGCGCGCGACGACACGCGAAAATCCGAGTGGCTATCGACACAAAAATTGACCAACGATCCTCGCGTCCACTGGCTGGGAAAATATCTGCGCATGAGCAGCGCCGACGAATTGCCGCAACTGTTTAACGTTCAGCGCGGCGAGATGAGCATGGTGGGTCCGCGGCCCGTTGTCGTCTCGGAACTCGATCGCTATGGCCCCAACCTATATTGCTACCTCGGGCTGCGGCCAGGCATTACCGGCCTCTGGCAAGTCAGCCGCTGCGCCGACACCACCTATGAGGAACGCGTTCAGTTCGACGTCGACTATTTCCACAGTCGCTCGCTGCGCACTGACTTTAAAATTCTCGTCAGAACCATTGGCGTCGTGCTGTTTGCACGTAACGAAAAAGAACGCCTTACCAAATGAGAAGCGCAGCCATGACAAACCACACGGCAAGGCTGAAGACCACCAGAGCCCAGCGCAGCAGATATTTCTGGTTTGATTTGCCTGATGGGCTTGGGCGGATGCGATCATGGTCGTCTTCGTTCATAAGCGGCTCTGCATGGTCTTTCATGACAATTACCGGCAAACCCTTCTTCCTCTATCCAGAAATTCAATCTTGTCTTGGTATCCAGGATAACAATTACTCTGAAAAAAAATTGTTTAATTCCGGTTTCCGTCGCCGGTGGGCAGCGTTTCATTGCACGCAATCATGTCCTGAATGGGAACGCTATGCATTTTATCTGGTGCAAGGCTTGAGGCGATTGGGCGGTTACATGCCGTCTACGCAGGAATTACTTCAACCAATAGGGGCGAAAATTGGATCTTACGCGCAACAGCATCCAATGATGATATGCCGATGAGCAGTTTCTCGTTTCCTCCAAGACATGCCGGTCGGGTCGGTCTGCGCAATTGGTTCCGTGCCCGTATGCCGGCGATCATCGGTGACGGGGCGTCGACGCTCGTTTCGAAAATTGTCTCGCAAGTCGTGCAACTTCTCATTTTTCTCGTCGCTGCGCGTATGTTGGAATCCGCTGAGTTTGGCCTGTACGCATTCAGTTCCGCTATCGTGGTCATGCTCGTTGTCATTGCCGAAGGCGGATGGGGCGAGTTCGTCATGAAGGCCGAATGTACCGAACGGGAACTCGATCAGGTCGGCACGATCTCGATCATTGCCGGCATGATGGTGACTCTGCTCGGATCACTCTGCGCCATGACTGCATGGGTCTTTTTCAACCGGCCGCACGAAGCGCTCCTCCTGGCCCTTTTCAGCAGCTGGTTTTTGCCGTCATCGCTCTATGCCGTTTATGACGGGTTGCTGGTTGCCCGCGGCCTGCTGCGCAAACAGGCAGCGATCCGTATTGTCAGCGAAATCGCCGGCCTATGCGTCACGATGTTGGGCCTATGGCTCGGATGGCATGTATTTTCACTCGTGGCGGGGCGGCTTGTGTCGCAACTCGTCTCTCTCGGCGGCTCTGTGGTCGTGCTGTCCTGGTATCCAAGACTATATCTGACCTGGCCTTTCGCGCGTGAGATCCTTGAATTTTCAAGCCATATCCTGTCCAATCGGCTCATCCTTTTTCTTCGCTCCTACTCTGGAACGCTCGCAATCGGCAGCTTCCTTGGTCTTGCCGAGGCCGGCTATTACCGCGTCGCAGAGCGCATCGTCGCGGCCTTTTCCGAGCTTATCGGCGAGCCGGCGCGGATGCTTGCCTGGACGCTGTTTCGCCGATCGGCGATCGTGATGGGACCGGATGGGCGGGCGGCTCGGGATGCCGGCCCCTCTGCGACCGTCTTCATGATGGTTCTCATCACAATCTCCACACCCATCTATCTCGGTCTTTCGTTGGTATCGTCGAACCTGGTGGACATCGTGCTCGGCGATAGATGGGCCCCCGCCGCGGTGCTCGTCGTGATCCTGTCCATGAAGCAGGTCCTCCTGATGCCTGGTTACGTGACCGAGGCACTGCTATCCCTGTCGGGCAATATCAAGCGCATGCCCCCCACGCTTTTTCTCAATGCGGTGGTTTCCGTTTCGCTCATCTTGCTTCTCGCACCGTTTGGTGTCGTGGCCGCCGCCTGGGGCCAATGTCTGGCCGCCATGGTTTCCTTCGCAACCTCGATGCATCTGCAGCAACGCTATGGCGCGCTTCGCTGGGAGCGCGTCCTTCGCAAGAGTGGCTATGTCGCGATCGCCGTCGCGTCGATGGCGGCAGCCGTTTATGGGCTCGGCTATTTCGCAGGATCGCTCAGCATGCAGCGCGCGCTGACGGTCATGCTGCAGGTCGTCTCCGGCGGTGCGATCTACGTCTGTACGCTTCTTGCCCTGGAGAAGATGATCGGAGATGCGGCCTCTGTTCTATCGCTCCGGCGATAATGACGGCGGATTGGCTTCGGCGATCTCAAAACGAGCCCACAGCGGCTCCATGAGGCGCTGAATGGTTTCGGAAACAGATTGGGGGATGTAACATGGCGGCGTCATTATGGTTCGGTTCCTCCTGGCCAGCTCAAGCGCGCTCTATCGCGAAGGGAGCGGTGCGGACGGTCGAGCACGGGCTTGCACCCCTGCGCCTGGCGCGCGGACGGCTGAGCTATCTTCTTCCTTTCCCGCGGCGCTTCACCGGCGCGTATCCCTCCTATGACGCGGCCATGGCGGCGGCGCGACGGCGGACGCTCGCCGGCTATGATCACGACGAGATCGCAACCGTTGCCTTCGGTAAGATGTGCGAGGTGGCGCCATGGGATTATCCAGTGTTGTTCTGGATCCGCATTTTGCTGCCTAGCATCGATGGTTTGGTCGACGCCGGCGGACATATGGGCACGAAATATCGCGCCTTTCGTTCTCTCTTGCCTCTCAGCGTCTCGTTTCAGTGGGTTGTTTACGATCTACCGGCGATCGTTCGCGCCGGTCAGAGCCTGGCTGAAAAGGAGGGCCTGGCGCATCTGAAGTTTGTCGACCGGATCGAAGACGCCGGCAGGATGCCGCTGTTTCTCGGATCAGGACTGATGCAATATCTCGATATGCCGCTGTCTCGGCTCCTCCAGCAAATGCCGTCGCTTCCTCAACACCTGATCCTGAACAAGGTCGCGCTCCGTAAGGGCGGCAGCATCGTCACCCTTGAGCGAATTGGCAGGTCATATGTGCCTTATCACATGCGTAACGAGGTCGACTTTATCGCAGACATTACAAGGCTTGGATACAAGCAGGTTGATCGCTGGACGATTCCCTCCCTGTCGCACACAATCGACACCCATCCCGAGATGGGTCGCAGTGAAAGTGCTGGCTTCTATTTCCAACTCGGCTAAAGCACCTCGCCGCTGTTGCGGGAAATTCCTAGCAGCTTAGCGCGACAGGCATTAACTCTGATGGAATGAGAGGTCCGGTTCACTCACCCGAACATTGTACGGCCGCACACTTTGATGGCGCTCTTTAAGATGATCGGCGAGCCGGATCGCCAAGGCGAGCAGCATCAATGTCGGATTGGCATGGCCCGGCGTCGGAAAGACGGAGCTGCCCGCGATGAACAAGCCATCCACGCCATGCACCATGGCATTGGCGTCGACGACGCTGGTGCGGGGGGCGGTTCCCATACGGGTGGTGCATGAAGGGTGGGCCATATCCATGAATGTCGCGTCGCTATCCGCATCTGCGATGATCCAGTCCGGCAGTTGCGGTGTCGGCAGGCCGACCCGCGTGAATTCATCCGAGATTATCAGTGCAAGCCGTTTGACGCTGGCAATTTCGGGCGTTCCAATCTTCCAATTGATACGTGCCAGAGGTTGGCCGAACCGATCGCGCCGCTGCGAAAGCGTGATGCGACTTTCCGAATTGAGTTGCTGTTCAGCCATGACGTCAAAACGCAGTTCCGTCGAGCGATGCGGCAGGCCGCGTTTCCGTACCAGGCGATCATAAAGGCCGCAGGCGACCATATCCGTCGATCTTGCGACCGTCAGCAGGTCGCCCTTGAGCGTCGTGCCCACCCCCTTGGTCAAGCGCTTGAGCGCGGCCCAGGGGTCATTCTGGGCGTGGATCTGAACCGGGTAGGCGGCACAGTTGGTGAGACTTTCCTGCCTCTGTATGTCCGGGCTCAACGACAATCCCCTGAGGTAGAAATGCGTGCGCCCTGTATGCTTTAGGCCATAAAAATTGAAGTGCCGCGCGATCATGTCGATATCCGAACCGGTAAAGCGGCAGAGGGACGTGCGTGGATGATCGCAGAGATAGCGCCCCACGACATCATGATCATTGCCGATACCCGCCGGCAGGACGGCATTCGATGCGAGCAGGAGACGCGCGTTTTCGATGCCGCCGCCGCAAAGAACGATCGTATCGGCATGGACGGTCGCCGACCGGCCGATCGAGCTTGCGAGGTCGAGCGAGGTTACTCTGCGGCCCTGGCCCGTCACATTGATCTGGGTGACCGTGGCATGCGTCAGAAAATATACGTTCGAAGCCGTGATGTCGAGCGCAAGGCGGCTAAACCGGGTCGGCTCGGCTCGCGGATAGCGCATATGACTGAACTGCCAGAAGAATGGCCGCAGCAACTGCCGATCAAGCCTGAGATCGTCCGGGCTCGTATGCAGCAGAGCAAACAGGCTTTCGTCATAGCGATTGGGTCCGAGATTGAGCATTTCGCCCGCGCGTTCGAGCATCGGCAGCAATTGCTTACGCTCGAGCGGCCAACCCGAGAGCTGGAGCCAGGGCCTGAGGGTGAAATCGGTTTCGTCGAATGCCGCGCACTTGCCGATCCAGGTATGGCTGCTGCCGCCAAGCATGCGATTTCTGAGTTCAAAGGCAGGGATATCGTTTAGCCAGGCCAACGCCCCGTCATAGCCTCGTCCTTGCGCCGCCGTGGCCGCCTGAATGAGTGGCTCGCCAACATTTTCGACGGCATTGAGCGATTGAATTTCGGCTTCGTATTCGCAGCCGCCGCTTTCGATGACGAGAATGCGGATTGCCGTACCGGCAAACTCGCGCGCGATCGCAATGCCCGCCGGTCCGCCGCCGACAATGGCAATATCGGCATATATTTCAATGCCATGTGGCATGGATCGCAAGTCGCGCTTCGTCATGGTCGTTTTCCCATCGGCCCTGCCATTTTTTTAGCAGCATCGCGGGTGCGCGGATAATTGTTCGATTGGCATAGGCGCGGGCGACATCTACCGATTTCGGATAGGTGCGCTGTTCGGATCCGACCTCTTTTCAGTCGGAAGGCCATGCTGAAAATGCGGTGATCACAAGCTAGGCTCTTCGACAAAGAGACGTTTCCTGGGGAGCTGGAGAATATGGCCAAGGTGGGGTTACGCGAGTGGTTGGCGCTGGCGCCAGTGTTTGCCTCCGGAAAGTTGGCACGCTACAGCGACGAGAGCGGTGGTCCGCTCGCGCGGTTTGAAGCCGATTTCTGCACCAAATTTGGCGTGCAGCACGCCCTGACCATGAGCAGCGGAACAGGAGCATTGATCTCCGCTCTGGTTGCAGCCGGCGTCGGACCAGGAGATGAAGTGCTGGTGCCCGCCTACACATGGATCGCGACGGCCGCCGCTCCCTTGGCGGCAGGTGCCGTGCCCGTGCTCGTCGACATCGACCACACGCTGACCATGGATCCGCAGGACATATTGCGTAAGATAACGCCACAAACGAAGGCGATCATTCCCGTCCATATGTCGAACATGGTGTGCGACATGGACAGCATCATGCGCATCGCACGCGAAAGCAATCTGATTGTCATCGAGGATGCCTGCCAGGCAGTCGGACTGCGCTACAAGACCCGACGCGTCGGTACGATAGGCGATTTTGGAGCATTCAGCTTCAATCAGTTCAAGAACATAAATTGCGGGGAAGGAGGGGCCGTCGTGACCGATGACGCACGGTTGTTTGCCCGTGCGCGGATGTATCATGACATCGGCTCCATGTTCCGCGGTCATCACGACAATGCCAGCGAGCCTCCGATGCTGGGCGTGAATTTCAAGGCGAACCAGATCCAGGGGGCAATCTTGAATGTACAGCTGAAGAAGCTCGATCCGATGATTGCACGCATGCGCGAGCGTTACAACGTGATGCGTGAGATCTTTGCTAAAAACACGCGGCTTACGGTCGGCCCCCATAATGATGTCGGCAATGCGGCGGGATTTCACGTCATCTTCGAAACGTCGGAAGAGGCGAAGAGATTTGCCGAGGAGAGCAAGCGCGGCGTCTATCGGCTCTTCGATTCCAGTCGCCATGTCTACACCAATTGGCAGCCGATCCTACAGCAACGCACCGGCCATCCGGCGATGAATCCGTTTCTTTGGACGGATCGAAAGATCGACTATGCGCCCGAGACATGCGCGCAGACGCTGGACATCTTGAAGCGCACCTGCCGTATCAGCCTCGGGGAGAACTACCCCGTGGCGCTGGTTGCCTATCTGGCCCGCCGCATGTCGAAACAGGCCAAGTCCATTCCCACCAACCTCTTTTACGCAACGATCTGACATGGAGACCACCGGCCCAGACGTCATCGATGTCTGGAGTTGGCGGTTGGACGTTCCGCCACCCGATCTCGACATGCCCGTTGCACTCTTGTCTCCCGACGAATGTGCGCGGGCAGGCCGGTTTGTTCATGACCGCGACATGCACCGTTTTATCATCGCCCGAAGCAGGATGCGATTGATCCTGGCCCGGTATCTCGGGCTTGCGCCGCAGTCGATTTGCTTCAGTTACAATGAGAGCGGAAAGCCGTCCGTTTCGGGCTCCGGCATTTTACCGGTTCATTTCAACCTCACCCACAGTGCGGACCTGGCTATGCTCGCAGTTTCCGACTGCTACACGCTCGGTATCGATATTGAGGAGGTCCGTTTCCTGAAGGAGGACATCGCCAAATGGTTCTTTTCCCGCAGGGAGTGCGAAACGCTTCGCTCGTTGCCGGCGGAAGACTATCTTGACGGGTTCTATCGTTGTTGGACGCGCAAAGAGGCATTTGTGAAGGCGCAAGGCAGCGGGCTGTCATTGCCGCTCGATAGTTTCGATATGGTCTTCGACAGATCGAACATATCGCGGTTGGATCATTTTGAAGGTCATCCCGACGCGCCCAGGAACTGGGCGGTTCTCGAGCTTGTCGTGCCGGTCAACTTCGCCGGCGCAGTCGTTGCCTCTACTGGCGGACATCGGGTCGAGCTGCGCTATCGTGACACGATCTAGAGCAATTCCAGTAAAAGTGCGCAGCGGTTTTGCGTTTGGAATTGCGCAAAAACAAAGAGATAGAGCATTTCTGCGACTCCGTTTTAGGTGGAAATGCTCTAGATCAGATGGTCAGTCTTGCATCGAGAACATAGCGTCCGCCGGTTTCGTCGAAATGGTGACAGCCGAGCAAGCCGGACTTGAAGGAAGGCGTAATCGTGCGGATGCACCGCTCGCGGTACTCGCTATGCGAGAGCGTCTCGATCTCCATAATATTCAATCCATAGCCATATATGCCGTTCGCATTTCGCTGTGAGGGGCGCAGGAGCCTTCCGCCTCGCGCGAAGATCCGCCCAGCGCCTCGAGCCACCGTGCTACCGATGACGACGGGATTGTGCTTGTGTGGCCTGATGCCGGTCAGCGCCGGGCCGTCGACCTCGAACAGATAGAGCTCGCTGCAATGGTCTTCGTAAGCATGGAAGTCCGACAGATTGGTGAATAGCCACCATTTGCCGTCATGCTGGATGAGGACGCTGTCGGCCGGCGATTGTCCCTCGAATGCGGTCGCATAGAGCTCCCATTTCAAAGGAAACTGCCAGCAACGCCAGACCTCCAGTCGTCGGGCCTGATGCGTTTCCGGTATCATGAAGATCTGGTCGCCGTCGCGAAATATATAGGGGTAGGAAAGATGATAGGGTCGCTCCAGCGCAACGCCGACCGGCTGCACCAGATCTCCGTTGAAATGCCCGACGGCGATATGTGCCTTGCGGTCGCCACGGGCATAGGCCTCGTAGAACAGATAGCATTCGTTCTCATGCTGAAAGAGGAATGGATCGGCCTTGATGCTACTACTGGATGGAGGGATCTCGGTTGCCTTACTCGGGTCGAAATCAGAGATTTCGCCTTGGCCAGTGTAAAGGGTCCAGAGCGCGGAATCGGCTCTGAGCTTTGCTCTGATCGACCTATACGCCCTGATCGAGATCGAGCTGGCGACGATGGAACCGTAGCGCAGGAGATCGCCAAGTGACGGCATCTGTCGTTCGGAAGGATCAACCAACGCGGTTGACGGCAATTGTCTGGTGTCCGCTATCCGCGTCAGTTCGCGCATTACGAGTGTAACGCTTCGCTCTCGCACGAAGGCACCCAATCGCGCTGCGCTGGGCTTAATGTTGAAGGACGCGCGTGTGATCTCCGATTTTTCATTTCTGTTGCCGCACTTAGCATAAAGGATCAGATCGGCCGTGGGGTCATGAGCAAGAACTTCGGCATAGCCAAACCAATCCACGTTTGCCGATCGTTGATCGGAGAAATTGAATGCCCATTCGCCGAATGGCAATGCCGCAATAGCATCGCCGGACAGGCCCTTGGGAACCGTGCGGATGACGAGGTCGACCTTCAGGCGCCGCAATGTGTCCGCGGAAATATCGTCGATTGCGTGTGTCGCATCGCCAGCGGCATCATAGCGCTCGATGAAATGGTGCCGGCTATCGAATTGCTTCGGCGCATAGGCGGGTTGACGGGCAAAAGCCTTCGCTTCCAATCGTGCACCCCACCTTAGCAGATTCGATGGCTTGGTGTCGCAGAACGGAGCCGGATGGGTAAAGACTGCGGCCAGCTCCAGCCGTGGCGCTGCCAGAATTCGATCGAGGATCATCAGCTCCCAATTCTGAAGCCTCTGTCCGCGCGCGACAAGAATGCCGACCCTCAACGGTTTGCTTGTGTTCATCGCCGCTCCCCCTGTGGCTTTGCTTCCTTGAGGCACATTCGATAAGCCCTAACTGCCGTTAAGTTCTCCCGATAGCGTTGAGGCTAGCCCGCGGATGCCGTTGCTGGTCAGCGAGTCCTCGTGCCAGCCGTCGATGTCGACCACCTTGCAGCTCTCCGCGATTGCGTCGCCCCATCCAAATCGCAGTTGGCGTGCACGAGGATGGGTCGCGCTGCTTCGCAAGAGAACTGTCGTGGGATCCCTGGTTTGCTGTGGCTGGTAGTGACGCGCTGCCGCCACCAATAGCTTGGTGACAGATTCGTTCTTCTCTTCTTCTTCTGAATATTGCCCCGCCTTGACGCGGAAGATCCTGAGAAGAGACAGGGAGATTTTGAATTCCTTGAGATAGTCGATCAGTCGGATGCGCCGGGACAAAAGCTTCCTCGTGAAATAGAGGAGACGCTTGCGCCGTCTTTCCCGACGCCATTTTGCCTGCTCGCGCTCCGGCAGGGAGGCAAAATAGCCCGGGGCCCATGCGTCGATAATGGCCGTGGTGCTGACATCCAATCCCTTTTCACGCAACTGCCGGCTGACCTCCATAGCCAGGATGCCGTTGACGCATAGTCCGACGATGGCCACCCGGCCGACTGCTTTGTCGATCTGCATCGCCTCTATCGCGTAAGCAGCGATATCCTCGATGCTCAGGCGCGCAAGGCCGTTATCGAGGTCCGCGTGAAACATGTTGACATTATGCACCGAGATGGCATCCGGCAGCTCATTGGCAAGGCGATAATAGAGGAGCGGATGGTTGATCGTGTAGACGGCGCCGGTTCCCGTGCCATGTTTGCAGGTGATCAGATCCCACGGATTTACGACCTTTTGCCGCGGTGACGATGCCGTGTCGACATTGAAGATCGCCGCTGCAAAGCCTGCAAACGTCGGCTGCTTGAATAGAAGCTGCAATGTCGGTGCTGCATCGAATCTTGCGCGAGTTTCCGATAGTAACCGGAGCGCGAGGAGGGAGTGACCACCGAGCGCGAAAAAATCATCATCCGGACGTATTTGCGGAACCTGTAGGATTTCCTTCCAGAGCTCAGCAAGCGCTTCCATTCGCGTATCCGACTGCGATGTTTTTGCGACGGTGCCATCCATCGGCGCAGTCTTGGCGGGAGCTGCCACGTATCGTTCCGGCGCAACGAGCGAAGAAAGCGGCGCCTCAGGGTGATTGAGAGCGATTTCATAGGCATCCCTCAAAAGTTGCAGGAGGCTCTCGATCGTACCGGCCTCGAAAAGGTCGGCATTGTACTCGATCGATATACGCCAGCCGGTCGGCCGGCCGATCATGATGAAATTCAGATCATAAATCACGCCCGGTGATTGCGAAGGTGAACTGATCAGCTCGAACTCGCCGTAGCGCCGATCTTCGAGAAATGCCTTTTGCAGATTGAAGTTGACTGAGATCAGCGGATTGCGTGCCGGATCGCGTACCGGGTTGATGAGTTCCACGAGCTTGTTGAATGGCATGCGTTGATGGTTCAATGCACCTTCGATGGTCGCACTGACGGACTTTATGTGCTCCGCAAAGCTGACATCCGCGCCGAAATCGAAACGCAGTACCAGATTGTTGATGAAGACGCCGATCAAGTCTTCCAGGTCGCTATGCTCGCGGCCGGCAATCTGCGAGCCGAAGAGGACGGTTGGAGCCCCTGTCAAACGATGGAGGACCGCACTCAGGACTGCCGCTCCGAAGCTGTATTGGGAAACGCAATGCGCGCGCGCTGCCACATCAAGCCGATCGGTGAAGGCGACCGGCTGGGCGACCGAAAGGATATCGCCGCGATTGGTCTTGACCTGACCGCGGGGATGATCCGGCGTGACTTCGAAATATGGAGCGCCCTGCAACTTTTCCCGCCAGAAGGTCTTCTCCGTCTCAAAGCCGTAGCTTTGCAGATACTCCTGCTGCCAGAGAGCGTAGTCGCCATATTGTAACGGCAGTTCGGGGAGGATTGGCGCGCGTCCTGCATCTATTGCCGCCGCTATTTCACCGATCTCCCGCCCGAGCACGCGGATGGACCAGCCATCGAAGCAGCTCTGATGAGCGGTGATCAAAAGAACGCCACGCTCGTTTTCCGCCATCAGCAGGCTGACGCGGAACAGGCAGGGCGTGCTGAGATCGAATGGGGCTTGCGCTGTCTCCTCGCCGATCGACAGAATTCTCGATTGGCGCTGTTCCGGCGGCATGCCGCGCAGATCGATCACGGACATCTTGAAGTTGACGTCGCTCACGGCTTGCTGGAACGGCTGCCCGCCTTTTTCGACGAACCTCGTGCGGAGTATCTCATGCCGCTGGATGGTCTTTTTAAAGGCCGCTTCCAGGGTCGATGCTTTGAAAGAGCCTCTGATTTCCCACCGGACGGCGACATTCAGCGCGGGATTACCGGGATTGAGCTGATCGAGAATCCAGCAGCGCAGCTGCGTCTGCGTACAGGGAAACTCGCCGATGATCTGCGGTTCGAGAACCGAACCGCTCGGGCTGCTGTCAATGGTACTCATGTAGTTGCCCCCAGGCTGCGGCGTGCGCCGTTACGAAAGTCTCGCAATGATGGTACGTGAAGTTGAACCGGATCGGACTGGCCGTCCCCCTGGCTCTCGGCAAAGGCCGCCAATGCGCCGACCGTCGGATGACGCAGCAAATGTTTTGCTTCCAGCGGCAGGCCGCTGTCGCGCATGCGCGCGGCGATGCGGAATATGGCGAGCGAATCTGCGCCGAGCGCATAGAGGTTGTCGTCGACGCCGATGTCGCTGAGATTCAGGACATCCTGCCAGATCGCGAGTAGCCGCTGTTCCATCTCGGTCTTTGGCTCAAGCTTCGCCTGTGCCGCTTCGCGCTGGGGCACGCCGCGCTGCTGCAAGGCCTTGCGGTCGAGCTTGCCATTGGCGGTGTGGGGCAACTCTGTGTCGAAAACCCAGAAGCCCGGCACCATGTGACCAGGCAAATTGGCTTTGGCATGGGCCGCAATAGCCGCGACAGACAAATCCTTACCGCCGGCATTCTGTAGGATGTAACAGACCAGCGAGCGGTCACCCTTGGCGTTTTCAGCGACCACGGTGGCACATTGGCGCACACCTTCCGCCTTGGAGACCACGGCCTCTATGTCGCCGAGCTCGATACGGAATCCGCGCAACTTGACCTGCTGATCGCGGCGCCCGAGCAATTGCAGCGAACCGTCAGCAAGTCGTCGACCGACATCGCCGGTCTTGTAGAGGCGCATTGGTCTGCCAATGGCAAAGCAATGTGGGGCGAAGGCCTTTTCCGTCAGGTCGAGGCGATCGAAATATCCCTCTGCCAGACCGTCCCCGCCGATATAGAGTTCGCCGACCACACCGATCGGTGCGATAGTCTCGCTTTGGTCAAGGATGAAGAGCTTCGTATTGGCAATCGGATGTCCGATCGCAATCGGCTGATCCGCATCCGTGATGCGCTGCAGCGACGACCAGATCGTTGTCTCCGTCGGGCCGTACATGTTCCAGAGTTCGCCGCCGATGGTAAGCAGCGAGCGAGCGAGTTCCTTGGGCAAGGGTTCGCCGCCACAGAGCATCTTCATTGCCGGTCGATCCTTCAGGCCAGCTTCAACTAACATCTGCCAAAGCGTTGGCGTGGCCTGAAGCACGCTGGCGTCGCGCTCGCCAATCAGTTTCACCAGTGCGAAGCCGTCTTGAACGTCGTTGCGGCTGGCGATAACGACCTTTCCGCCAGATATCAGCGGCAGGTACAGTTCCAGACCGGCGATGTCGAACGAGATCGTTGTAACCGCGATAAGCGTGTCCTTCGCGCCAAAACCCGGCTCCTTCGCCATGGAGAGGAGGAAGTTGGTCAGGGCACGATGCGAAACTTCGACGCCTTTCGGCATGCCGGTCGAACCGGAGGTAAAGATGATATAGGCGGATGCCGTCGTGTCGATCGGCAAGGTCTTCAAAGGCTGGCCCGTCATCGAGCTGATTGCCTTTGCGTCCTGATCAAGCCGGATGACAGGGGTATTGGGAGCAGCGAGGTGTGCCATGTCGTCGCTGTCGCAGATGAGCCCGCCGATGCGGGCAATATCCAACGTCTGCTTCAGGCGCGGTTCCGGATGCGCCGGATCCATCGGGACATAGGTATGTCCCGCCTTCATCACGGCAAGAAGGGCGACGATCATGCCGAGCGAGCGCTCTATCAGGATTGCGATACGCTGGCCGGGATCGGGAAGCGCCATCTGGAGATAGAGGGCCAACTGGTTCGAGCGTGTTTCCAGCTCCGCATAAGTCATAGCCTGGCCGCTAAACTCTGCGGCGATCGCATTCGGTTGTGCGGCTGCCCGCTTGGAAAAAAGCGTGAAGACGAATTGATCGTGATCGTAAGGCACAGTCGTGTGATTGAGCGTGTCGATCAACCAAGATTTTTCCTCGCTCGACAGCAATGAGAGTTCGCCGACCTTTCGATCCATATCCTTGGCGAGTGTGGCCGCAAGCGTCGAAAAATGACCAATCCACCGCTCGACCGTCACACGGTCGAAGACGTCGGCATTATAGTCGACGTCGATGCGAATGTGATCGGCTGCCTCGATCATGTTGAAGAACAAGTCGAAGTTGGAGAAGGCCTTGGCGTTCGGTTCCATGGTCGGCTTGAGGTCGCCGAACGACGATCCGCCTGCCATGCGTTCAAGATTGAACTGGATCTCGGTCAGTGGCAGGCGGCGCGGATCGCGTTTGGCATCGAGCTTGTGGACAAGCGTGCCGTAGGTGTAGTCCTGATGTTCGAACGCCTGGAAGACGAGCTGCTGGGTCGCCTTCAGATGGGCGGTAAACGGCTCCGTCATCGGTACCGTCTGGCGCAGCGGCAACAGGTTGACGCAATGACCCATGAGGATCTGGCCATCAAGCAGGCTCTGGCCGGCAGAGGGAATGGCGATGACGATATCGTCCTGACCCGACAGCCGCGAGATCATCACCTGCAGCGTCGCCAGCAGGGTGGAAAATAGCGTGGCGCCCGATTTCGCACCCTTCTTCTTCAACGTCTTGTAGGTATCGGCATCAATGTAACCGGTGCAGCTTCCGCCCGCGAAACTGCGATATTCCGGCCGCGGTCGGTCGAGAGGCAGGTCGGGAAGATCCGGAATCGACTTGAACTGGTCGAGCCAGAACTGTTCCGTCGCTTGCGATTTTTCCGGTCTCGGCGACAGGTCGGTTGCGTAAGTGGCAAAGGAGAGGGCGGGCTGAAGTTCCGGCACCGTGCCCGCCCTGAACGCTGCATAGGCCGTCGCCAGCTCTTCCACGAAGGTGTTGATCGACCAGCCGTCGCAGATGATGTGATGGGCGGTGAAGACCAGGACATGCTTTTCAGCCGATAATTTGACGATGCTTGCACGCACAAGCGGGCCATTGATAAGGTCCAAGGGCGTGCGAGCTTCGTCATCTTTCAGATCGGCAAGGCCCTTTTCATCCAGGCCTTCGATAACGGACAGGTCGAGCCTGAAGTCTGGTATGAACTGGAAATGCTCACCGTTGCGGTCGAAGCGGATATGCAATGCGTCATGGCGGGCGAGTACGGTATCAAACGCCTGCTTGATGGCTGCTTCGTCGAGCGTTCCCTCAAGCGTCAGCGAAAAGGACTCGTTGAATGAGCAGGAGGCTTCGTCTCCAGCTTGGGCAGCAAGCCATATTTCCGTCTGTGCCTCGGTCAGAGGCGCTGATTGAGGCTTGGCGATAGCGACCGGCATCTGCGTCTGCGTCTGCGCAGCAGATTGGAATGCCTGTTCCTTTGTTGTGAATATGCCGGCGGCCTGCATGGCGTCGAGACTGTCGCGAAATGCCTTTGCGATCAGGCGGAAGTCGTCCTCGCTATGGGCTGTCGTCAGGAAGCAGGGATAGCCGTCCTGTATGTGAACACCGTTTAGTCGCATTTGGGCATAGAACAAGGCTCCAAGCACATCCTGGCTTGAGAAGTCGGTGGCAAACCAGCTCTTGTAGCCGTGGACGACATCCGCGATGCCGCGGCTGGCAAGATCAGCCTTGATTTCCGCAACCAACGCTTGCGTACGTTCTGCGACGCGATCGTAGAGGGCGGATCCGTCGCCCTTAATGTGATGCAGCACGGCGTTGGCGGCTGCGAGCGTCAGCGGATGACGTACGAAAGTGCCTGCAAAGAAGGTGGGCGCCGTCATGGGGACGGAGGTGTCACCATAGGACCAATAGCCGCCATCGAGAGCGTCCATGAAGCGGGCGTTGCCAACAAGCACACCGATCGGCATTCCGCCACCGACGACCTTGCCATAGGTCGCCATGTCACCCTTGATGCCCCAGATCGCCTGCATGCCACCCGGATCGACGCGGAAGCCGGTGACGACTTCATCGAAGACAAGCGCGAATTCCGATTTGGTGGCGATCTCACGCAGTTCCCGGACGAATTCCCGTGGTTGCAGTTCCGGATGACGGCTCTGGATCGGCTCGATGATAATAGCCGCTATGTCGGCGGCGTTGGCGCGGATGAAGTCGAGGCTTTCCGGAGCGCCGTAGCGCAGGACTGTCATGTTGGAGACGGAAGCCATCGGAATACCGGAGGCAACCGGCAAAGCGATCGGCTTGTCGGCGCGATTGCGACCCTTGACCAGGACTTCATCGAATTGACCGTGATAGTCATTGGCGAAAACCACGACCCGGTCACGGCCGGTGACCGCACGCGCAATCCGCATTGCAGCCATCACCGCTTCTGAACCGGTATTGCAGAAGGTAACCCGTTCATGGCCGGTCATGTCTGCAATCATCTTTGCGACGTCGCCGGCAAGCGGTGTCTGGGGGCCGATGGCAAAGCCGCGATCGGCCTGCTCCTTGACGGCATCAATAACGAAATCCGGCGCATGTCCGAAAGCTGTCTGGCCGAAACCATTGACCAGGTCGACATATTTGTTGCCGTCAACGTCCCAGATATAGGCACCCTTGGAATGGTCGCAGACGATCGGGAACACCATCTCTTTCCAATCTGCCCTGAAGCCCGATGCAGAGCGGGGATCGGCGAGGTGGCGGCGATGCTCCTGGGTGAAGGTCTTGGATCTGGCATTCCTGGCCTCGTATGCCTTGGTGAGACTGGCGATGAAATCCAGTTTGGCCGGCGAAATTTCCGCCGTCACGCTCTTGGCGTTCGGGCGATAGAGCTTGATGCGCTCGGTGCCGAAGTCGCTTTCTACAGGAGCGGCTGACGTCGGCTGCGTTTGCGCCGGCTGCGCCGGAGCTGGAGCGGATGCTGCGGGTGTTGTGACGGGCAGCGCCTGCGGGACAGGAGCGCCAACCTGCATGGTCTGCAGCATGAGAAGCTGTTGCGCAAACAGCGATTGTGCCATCTGGATCTGAGATTGCATGACGCTGGCGAGGTCCGAGGCCGCGTTCGGCATCGATGCGGCCTGCGGCATTGGCGATGCGATCGCCGGCGCCATTTGTTGCGGCGTGGCCGTCATCGGCATCGTGATGAGTGGAGACGCAGGCGACAATGGTTCTGCAGCCTTGACCATCTCCGGTGGCATCTCCCGATCGAGATGGACAGCGAGATCGGCGACCGAGGGGATGTCACTCAGCAACTCCCGGAAGGAAATCTTGACCTTGAAGTCTTTCTCGAGGCGTTGCGCAAACTGGCCGACAAAGAGCGAGTCGAAGCCAAGCTCCAGGAACGTTGCCGTTCGTTCGTCCGGCCCGAGCGTCTCGCCTGACATGTCGCTAAGCAACGTCAGAAGGGCTGTTTCCAATTGCGGCAGTCGATTGGGGACCGGGATTGAGGCTGCAACATTCATCGTTGGTTTCTCCTCGGTTAGGTTGACGTCAGAGACAAAGAGGGTGGTGGGAGAGGGATCATTCAGTTCGGCGTCGGCCCGCATTGTCGCTGAACGGCGTGCGGATGGCGGGGCATCGATCCAATGGCGCTGCCGTTGGAAAGGATAGGTTGGCAGGGACAGACGCTGCTGTGCTGCCGGCGGAAGGGCAGGCCAGTTGAGGCGGCAGCCCGCCATCCATAGCTTGCCATGTGCTTCGGCAAGCGTGGCGGCCGAAGCAGAAGCGCGATCGTGCTCGGGGAGGGATTGCACAATGGCGGCAAGACTATCCCGCACGATCGTCTGCGCGGCAAAGACCGACAATGTACGTCCAGGTCCAACCTCGAGAAGGACCGGCTTGCGATCGCGGCAAAGCGTGGCGAGCCCATCGGCAAAACGCACGGCATCGCGGCAGTGCATGGCCCAATAGTCCGGCGATGTCGCCAATTCCGCGGTCTGCCAATCACCCGTCACACCTGATACGAACGGTATGGTCGCCGTGCCATAAGTGACCTTCTCCGTCTCCTGTCGCAGCGCCTGAGCCGCATCCTTCATCATCGCGGAATGAAATGCGTGTGAGGTGTGCAGCCGGCTGAAGGCGATCTCGGCATCCGAAAGTGCTGCGCAAACCGCCTCGATATCGGCAAACGGCCCGGAAATGACGCAGAGTTTCGGCGCGTTGATCGCAGCGATCTCGACGGCGCCCTGCAGATAGGAGGCCGTCGTCGCAGGATCGGCGCGAACGGATACCATCGCCCCCAGCGGCTGGTGCTGCATCAGCCGTCCGCGATTGGCAACGAGGCGCAGGCCATCTTCGAACGATATAACGTTGGCAAGCGTAGCGGCTACAAACTCGCCAACGCTATGACCGATCATCGCATAGGGCTTGACGCCGCGGCTCAGCCACAATCGCGCAAGCGCATATTCCACCAGATAGAGGCAGGGTTGAGCGATGCGGGTTTCCCGCTGCTCATCGGCGATTGCCTGCGTTACGGCGCCTGCGTGGCAGATATAGTCGCGCAGATCGAGCCCGAGCGTCATTTTCAAAAGCTCGGAGCCGCGGTCGATCCAACGGGCAAATTCCGGCTCTGAGCGGTAAAGGCCTGCGCCCATGCCGACATATTGAGCGCCCTGGCCGGGAAACATGAAGGCGACCGGCGGTTTGTCCGTTGCAACAAGGGATTGATAATTGTCTGTCGTCAGTTTGATGATCGCCTCTTCGACACTTTCGGCAGTGACCGCCAGACGGTGGCTGAATTCGCGTCGACCGGCCTGCAGCGTGTAGGCGAGCTCCGCGATTGAAAGCTCGGGATTTTCGGCGAGATGATTGCTCAGATTGCTTCGCATCGCGGCAAGCGCCGACGTACTGCGCGCCGAAAGCGGAAGAATGTAGTGGCCCTCTGCCTCCCTGGACTTAGTCGGTGGTGGCGATGGAGGCTCCTCCAGAATGACATGGACGTTGGTGCCGCCAACGCCGAAGGCACTTACGCCAGCTCGCCGCGGCGTTGGTCCCTCCGGCCAGTCGACCATTGTGGTTGGGATGTAGAAGGGGCTCTTTTCGAGATCGATACGCGGGTTGGGCTGGCTATAATTCGGCATTGGCGGGATTTTCCCGCTGCGCAATACCAGCGCCGTCTTGATGAGCCCGGTGACACCTGCCGCCGCGTCCGTATGACCGATCGTGCCTTTGACCGAGCCAAGGGCGCAGCCGGCCGGCCCCGGGGCATCATGGGCAAATGCCCTCGTCAAGCCGTTGAATTCGATCGGGTCTCCGAGCGGCGTCGCCGTGCCATGGCATTCGATATAGCCTATCGTTGAGGGGTCGACCGCAGCGTTGGCAAGTGCCGAGGCAATGGCTTCGGCCTGTCCCTCCACACTTGGCGCAGTGAAGCCGACCTTGTCGCTGCCGTCATTGTTGATGCCGTAGCCGCGAATGACCGCATAGATGTGATCGCCATCCTTGACTGCGTCCTCGTAGCGTTTCAGGAGGATGACGCCCGCGCCGCTGGCAAAGACCGTTCCGGCGGCGCTGGCATCGAAGGGCCTGCAGGCGCCGTCTGGTGACGCCATGCCGCCCTCTTGATAAATATAGCCTCTTTTTTGCGGGATCGTCACCGAGATGCCACCCGCGAGCGCCATGTCGCAGCTATAGGTCAGCAGGTTCTGACAGGCTTGCGAAACTGCAAGCAGCGAGGTCGAGCAGGCCGATTGCACGGTAAATGCGGGGCCGCGCAGATTGAACTTATAGGCGACCCGAGTGGCCAGCGTGTCGCTGAGCGCGCCGACGAGCTCATGAAAACAGCCGATCTGATAGTTCGACGTGAACTCCTCTGCCTTCATACGCTCGTGAAGGACATTGTTGATCAGATAGGTCGGCATGGACGAGCCGGCGAAAACCCCGATCAAGCCGGAATAGCGGGACGGATCGTATCCGCCATCCTCGAGCGCTTCCCAGCATATTTCCAGAAAGATGCGATGTTGCGGGTCGGTGACCGCAGCCTCACGTGGGAACATGCCGAAGAATTCCGCGTCGAACATGTCGGCACCATCGAGATGAGGCCTTGCCGCCACATAGTTCGGTTGCTTCCGTTCCTCGTCGGTGAAGGCGTCTTCGATTTCATCCAGCGCGAAATGGGAGAAGGCAGTCTTTCCCTGGAGTACCATTTGCCACAGTTCACGCACCGACGCTGCGCCCGGAAAGCGGCCTGACATGCCGACGACGGCAATATGCCCGGAAACCTGTCCGCTCAGATCGTCACTGTCTTCGAAATCACGCGCGCTACCATTGTCCTGGTGATTCCGTTTCATAAGGAGCTCCTACGGAGATGAGAAATGGCCTTCTTCTGTAGAGCTGCGCGCTGCGCGGCGGCGGCGATGCGTGTCGGGACGGGCGCATTTCCATCCAGGTATTGCGCCAGGTCCCGGATGGTCGGGTGACGCAACAGGGCAACCACATCGATTGAGTGGCCGAGGGCTTCCTCAAGTCCCGCATGAATTTCCATCAGCTGAAGCGAGGTGCCGCCGAGATCGAAGAAGTTTCGGTCGAGGTCGACGCCAGTCAGGGCCAATGCGCCCTGCCAGAGCGCGGTCAGCAGTTCCTCTGTCTTGCTTCTGCTGTCAGTCGGCCTGACCTGCGCCTCTATCGGCGGCGGCAACAGTTTCGAGCGATCGACCTTTCCTGCAGCTGTCAGTGGCAGACTATCGACGACGACTGCGGCATTCGGGATCATATAGGCGGGTAGAGTGGCGCGCAGCGTCGTCAAGACGGCCTGGACGAGATCGGCGCCGGCGCCCACATGGCTTTCCTTGGGGCACAAATAGGCAACGATGCGTTTCAGGTTTTCTCCCTGGACATGGCAAAGCACTATGCCGTCGGTAAGACGCGGATCTCGCCTGAGAACGGCTTCGATCTCATCGAGTTCGATGCGCTTGCCATTGATCTTGACCTGGCGGTCGCGCCGACCCTTGAAGGTAACGGTCCCGTCCGGCTTCAGGCAGGCGAGATCACCAGTCAGATAATAGCGCGTCGGACCCTCTTTCGTATCAATCGTGACGAATTTCTCGGCCGTAAGTTCCGGGCGCTTGAAATAGCCAATGGCCAGACCATCGCCCGCTATTGCCAGCTGGCCTTCTATTCCCGCAGGCAGGACACGCAGCTCTTCGTCGAGTATGGCAATAGCTGTATGCGCGATCGCCTTCCCGATAGGCAGTTCTGCGGCTGAAAAGCCGGGCAGGACCTGGAAAGCTGTAGCAAAGACCGTCGTCTCGGTCGGACCGTAGGCATTGGTAAGTCGGCAACCGGGGTGACGTTCCAGAAAGCGCCTGGCGTGAACCGCCGAGCCGACATCGCCTCCGAAAAGAATGTGGCGAAGCTGCGGTAAGGGGGCACGTGCGTGATCGGCGAACAGATTGAACAGGCCCGTGGTCAAAAACGAGATGCTGACGCCGGTTGTCTGCATGACATCGCACAGGCGCGAGACGGAGAAGTCGCTCTCAGGCATGATCGCCAACGTGCAACCATTAAGAAGAGCCCCCCAGATTTCAAAGGTCGCGGCATCGAAGGAGATCGTGGCCGTATGAAGGACGACGTCGTCGGGGCGAAAATCCACATAGGTTTGATCGAGGACGACCCGCGCAATATTGCGATGACAGATCATCGTGCCTTTGGGACGGCCCGTCGAGCCGGAGGTGTACATGATGTAGGCGAGATCGCCGCCGGTTATGTTTGCCGCAGAAAGGGTAATAGTCGGCTTATTCGCCATCTCGCCGAGCATGGCATCCGCTTCGATGACCTTACCTTTCATACTCGGCACGCTCGCAAGCTTGTCACCGTGAGCTGCATCGACGAATATGACCTTGGGCTGGCACTCGCCGATAACGAAATCGAGATGTTCGATCGGAAGGGCCGGATCAAGCGGAAGATAGGCGCCGCCGGCCTTGAGGATTGCCAGCGTGCAAATGACCGCATTGATACCTCGTGGCAGGAAAAGGCCGACAATATCCGCCTTATGGACCCCAATTCTTATCAGGTGCGCCGCAACTGCGTCGGACAGGCGATTAAGATCGTGATAGTCGATACTGACATCACCGAAGACGAGGGCTGTTGCCTGCGGCACCGCCTTGGCCTGGGTACGCACCATTTCGTGAAGACAACGGTCGCGATCATAATGCATGCTTGCTGCACCAATTGCCTTTGCCTGCCCCTCACGGTCGATCATCATCGCTCTCCGGGTTGTCCTGCGAGTGACGACATCGCGATGCGAGACGCTTCATCGTCCATCGCAGAATTTCATGCTGGGGCAAAAGCACTAGATGATCATTGGGATGATCGATCTCACCACCGAAAGTCGTAAGTCATGGTGGAGCGTAGCCATTTGGTCGGAAAGGCTCGGCAGAGCCAAGGCAAGCCGACCGAAAGCATTACGCCCGGTGCCCTGAGATCCGCCGCCGGCAAGGGCGTGCGGCATCACACTGGAACGATAATTATGCTGTGATGAGTGAATTGGATGCCGGTGGCTGCGAGCCTATATGAACTGGTATGCTCGCACATAGTCCACGAACATGAAGGAGGGATCGGCCGCAGCCATCTTCGTTATGCCGTCGACAATGCCCAGATCGACCAGAAGATACATAGGCTGGCGATGTTCCGGCAATGTCTTTGTCTTCCAGACAAGATTTCCATCGAAATACATGCGTATGAAATCCGAATCGATCTTCACGCCATAGGTGTGCAAGTCGGAAGGGGTTGCATTCGCAAATGCACTGATACGGGAGTAGGCGGAATCGTGTCGACCGTCCTTGTGCCAGACATGCACGGTCGAGGAATAGGCACCGGGCTTATCGCCATAATATTCGATGACATCGATCTCGGCTGTTGCTTTCGATCGGTCCTTACCTATTAACCAGAATGCGGGCCATACACCGGGGCCATCTGGTAACCGCGCGCGCATTTCGAAATAGCCATATTGTTGAGCAAAGCCATTCCCATCGTGATCGACCGATGCAATAAGGCCGGAACGCCACAGACCCTTGCTGTCGCGCGCAGCGGTAATCCGCAACATCCCATCCTGTACTGCAAAGGGGAACTCACCATCCGGATCCGAGAAGCGAGCGCCGCCAAAGTCCCCATTCCAGGGCGTATGGGAGATCCAGCGTGTACCTGGCCCCCAGGCCGATACGCTCAACGCGTCGAATGGATCCTCGAACGTCATTTTCATCGAGCTGACATCGAGTGCATCGCCGGTGTCACCAGCGTAGGTAATCCTGATGTCGCAAATAGCAATCAAGGTTGCGGTAACCGAGGCGCGAAGGAAAGCGCGCCGATTGGCCATACCTCGAACACGATCAACTGGCGATAGACGATCCATGCATATTAGCATGAGCCCACCATTGCCCATGGTATACAACGTATTTCGGCCGATGCGTCCACCAAAAGGCTTAGGAAAGGCGGAAATACAACCACGCAGGCGCCGTGATAATTTGCGGCAACAATGAGGCAAAGCGGCTGGACTATGTCACATGAATGCCATGGGACTAATAACACTGATCGTCGGTGTGGCGATATTGGCTGCGCCAGTTCGATGGTCATTCATCGTAATGGCCCTGTCGACGGTGTTTGGCGCCGCCGCGGCCTTCAGCCTTCCCGGTCTCGGCGGGGCGTCAGTGCTTGTACCGAGCCTGTTCCTGCTGTTCTTCGCTATACGGCTGTTTGCGGCCTACGGCGAGGGACCGTTTCTCACCGCGCTTGCACCCTGGCGCCCGGGATTCTTCCTTCTGCTCCTGACGGCCTTTGGACTGTTCACGGCAGTTTTCTTTCCGCGAATGTTCCAAGGCATGACGCAGACAATGACGGTGCAGCGCTCGATCGGCGCGCATAGCCTCATAGCGCTAATACCGTTGCAGGCGTCCTCGAACAACATTACCCAGTCGGTCTACGCCCTTGGTGGCCTTATCTGTTTCATTGCTACCTTCGCATTTTTTCGACGAAACGGCGTTCCAGCGATCTTCGTCAACGGCATACTGATCGTTGCGGGCGTCAATCTCAGCTTTGCGCTCGCCGATATCGTGACTTACTTCACCCATACGGATTTTCTGCTCAGCTTCGTGAGAACGGCGAATTATGCGCTTCTGACCAACGCTGAGAAAGGGGGATTGAAGCGCATTTCCGGCACCTTCCCGGAGGCTTCGGCATTTGCCGATTTCACCCTTGTCCTCTTTGCCGTTGTTGCAAGCCTCTGGCTTGGAGGCATTCGCTCGAACACGACGGGCCTTGTCTCCGGCTTGCTTCTGGCGGCGCTTGTCCTTTCGACGTCAGCGACGGCGCTTGTCGGGCTAGCCGTCATCTTGCCGATCCTGTGCCTACAGTCGTTCCAGGCTGGACGACAAGAACCTGGGACGGGCCGGCCGGTCCTGATCTTATCCATATTGGCAAGCATGCCGCTTGCCATCTTCTTTGTTCTGATCGTCATGCCAGACCTCGTGCACAATCTCAGCGAATTTCTGGACGAAATGCTGTTCTCCAAGGCAGACAGCCAATCCGGGCGAGAGCGCTTCATGTGGAATGCGATGGCCTATCGGGCGTTCTTGGATACCAACGGCTTCGGCGCCGGCCTGGGCAGTGCGCGCGCCTCCAGTTTCGGCCTTGTACTATTGTCCAATATCGGCATCTTCGGCACCTTGCTCTTCGCCTTATTCGTCGCCCGGCTGCTGATGGTGGATACACGGCCAGGGCCTTCGTCCTCAAGGCAGGCCCGCGCAGTCGTACGTGCGGCCAAGGCCGGCCTCATTACGGTTCTCATCTCGGCGGCAACCTCCGGCACGGTGTATGATCTTGGGCTGATGTTTTATATTCTGGCGGGTAGTATCTCCGCTCTCAGTCCTGTGAAGCATTCGGTCCGAAACGGTTACGCGTCACGCTTTGGTACGATTGGGGAGTTGAGATGAAAATCCTCGTCTTCAATGTCAAGTATAGCGAGAATCTCGGCGACGGACTGCTGGCGGAATGCATCGAAACCGCCCTAGCGAATGGTGGGGGCGAGATGGAGGTGGAGACCGTTGACCTTGCCGGACGACAGGCCTTCGCTCGGGGGCATGGTGCGCGGCGGCGCCTGATACTTGGATTGCTGCGCTGGATGCCCGCTGCGGCACGACGCCGGCTGGTCAGCCTGGGTTTAAAGCGCAACCTACGTCGACTTGTTACCAGCTGGGACGAGAAGATCGCCAATGCCGACGTCGTGGTGATCGGCGGCGGCAACTTGTTTCAAGATGATGACCTTAATTTTCCATTGAAAATCGGCACTGTCCTTGACTGTGTTTGCCAGCAGGATCGGCCGCTCGCCATTTATGCGGTCGGCGTCAGCAAGCACTGGTCGAGCTCGGCATATGAGCTCTTCGCTCGGGTGAAACGGGCACGGCTTGTACATCTTTCCGTGCGCGATGGATTTGCCCAGGACAATTGGCACGAGCACTTTCCGGAGGGGCCGAGAGCAAAAATCGTCCGGGATCCCGGACTTCTGATTGGATCCCTCACGATGGCGCAGCGACCTTGCCAATCGACAGAGCGCCGATTGACCGTCGGCCTATGTGTAACCGATCCGATCATACTTCGCAGGCATAGTACATCGGCACTCGCAGCAATCCCGTTCTCCAATATCGGGGTCTACAGGGATCTGATCGGCCTGCTCCTGGATGATGGGCTGCGCGTGGTGTTGTTTTGCAATGGCGCGAGAGAAGATCAGAGATTTGCGGAGTATATTCGCAGCTCGGTCGTCAAGCATAGGGCGACCGATAGCGATGTGTTCGATATTGCTGAGCGTCCGAAAACTCCCGGTGATCTCATTGAGACAATTCGTTCGGTGGATGTGATCCTGGCACATAGGCTGCATGCCTGTATTGCAGCCTATGCGCTGAAGATCCCGCATGTCGGCCTCGGCTGGGATAAGAAGGTCGAGGGCTTTTTCAATTCCGTGGGGCGCGAAGACTACCTGGTAAAGGACGCCACATCCTCACCGATCTTCGTTGCGACCCTGGTCAGGGCAGCAGAACGGGATGGAATTGAGCCACTTCGGCATCAGATTGCCATAGCGGAGACCCGCGCGGGAATTTCGAACATGCGTCGCCATCTGCTGGAATGCGATCAATCCAGCGCGCCTGAGCCATGCCCGATGCATGGCGAATGACTTCTCAGTTCAGAGTATATTTCGTCTAGATACTTTGAAGTTTTATTTGAGTATGCGCAACAGCATGACGAAATTGCATTTCGTTTAAGTAAAAATAGATAAGAATAAAATGTGATTTCGAATTAAAGACTTCCCGTAATTTCTATGCTATTTAGGAGTTTGGGCTTACTATGTTTTCGAATGCTCAGAGGTGTATTCGAGAAATGCTTCTCGTCCACGGGGATGATAGCATGGCAGCGCAGATTCCAATTGAACATATTCGCAATCTGGGTGGTGTAACGC
The DNA here is from genome assembly GCF_047445805.1 of Rhizobium sp. BR 314. NCBI lineage: Bacteria > Pseudomonadati > Pseudomonadota > Alphaproteobacteria > Hyphomicrobiales > Rhizobiaceae > Rhizobium > Rhizobium sp. BR 314. The sequence continues at coordinate 76,112 of NZ_JARWLA010000011.1, forward strand.
GGACCTTTACAGCCGGAAGTGCGATCTGCGGATACGACGATGAGGCGCCGCGTCTTCTGTTTGTCCTGAAGGGATGGGCTGCCTGCAGCAAGATGCTGCCGAACGGCACACGCTTCGTGACGGAATTTGTGCTGCACGGTGGTATGATTTCGACGACGTTGACGGCGCTGTCGCGCGAGACCGTACGAGCCGTCACCAATGTGACGGTCGTGGCTTTTCCGGATTTCACCTCACTTCCCAAGATCGAGGCGCCTACATTTTTCTATCGCATCGTCATTGGCGAGTTGATGCGACATCACGCCCGCATGTCCGAGCGGCTTGCGAATATGGGTCGGCGCGATGCACTCGAGAGAACCGGGCATATGCTGCTTGAGCTCGGAACACGTGTTGGCACATCTCGCGACTACGACAATTGCGAGTATTTCGATTGTCCTTTGACGCAGGCGGACATTGGTGATGCCGTCGGCCTATCAACTGTACATATAAATCGCGTTCTGAGAGATATGCGCGAAGCCCACCTCTTGCTGTTCCGTAACGGTATAGTTGTTTTTCTTGATCGTGCGCGTCTAGTCGATCTTGTTGACTTCGACGAGACCTGTTTCGATACAACTATTATTTGACATCGTATAAAAATCTCTCTTTAAGCGAACAGATAAGCATCATATTATTTAATATTTCACTTAAGCATTAACATATGTTAATGCGCAATGAAGCAAAATACGCAATTACTAGCTAAGATAAATCAAAAAATGAGGGGGATGACATGCGAAAACAAAATGAGCTTGGATCAATGCGCCGGCTATGCTCTGCCTATCGAACGAATACTAGAATATCTTCCGGAAGTACAATGTGCGTTTTAATAATTAGGGGTAACGGCCATGCATGGGCAATCAATAACAAGTGAGAAATTCACGTCGGATGGAAGCGCGCGTATCATTTCTGTTCGGGCATCGGATAGTTTGCGGCCGTTCAGCACAGCCGGTATCGACGAGTGGGAAGACTATATTCTCCTGATCGATTCCAGGGCATTAGACCGTGAATGCCTGTCCAAGAGCCTGACCGAATGCGACAGCGCAATGCACATTGTCACCGTCGGCTCCTTGGACGAATGGCAAACGCGCAATATGCAAGTATTGCCCTCTGCAGTTCTTTTCATGATCGGCGGCCGCAAAGTGTCCGATACCGATGTCAGCGCCAAGATATGCGCATTGGTGGAGAGATTTCAGACGAGCCCCGTTATCGTCGGTGCTGATGGTGACGAGCTTGCCCAGCTCTTGCATGCGCTTGAATGCGGCGCGCGTGGTTACATCCCAACCAGCGTCGGCATCAAGGTTGCTGCGGAAGCTGTGGCATTGGCGCGGGCGGGCGGTGTCTTCGTCCCGGCAAGCAGCCTACTGGCTGCCAAGGAGGCGATTACTCCCGTGGCTAGCCGCAACGGCTGCCTTGACAGTTTATTTACACCCCGCGAAGTGGTTGTTGCAGAAGCCCTGAGGCGAGGCAAGGCGAACAAGATCATCGCCTATGAGATGGATCTTTGCGAGAGCACCGTCAAAGTTCACATTCGCAATATCATGAAGAAGCTGAATGCGACCAACAGGACCGAAGTCGCCTATAAGATCCGCGAACTCGTCCGCTAGTCTTGTAGTTGGAGATCACGACTGCCGAATTGACAGTCGTGGAGGCCGTATCTGAGCCCTGGCGCAGCAGGCGTTGGGACAGGCGGGTATCTGCAAGATCAATCCGCTTGCATGATCTTCGACTGATGGGCAGGTGTCGGTGGCTGACATGCCACCGGCCGTCGGGCAGAAAAAGAGCAGGGACGGGGCATTTTCGACGATGCCGTCAAAAGCCTGCAAATCCCGGAGCCGCAATTAAGAATCCATCTCATGGATTTCCTACGCGTTGGGCCTCAAGAGGGCCTGCGCGCATTTCCTAGAGATACGTGAAAGTTACCCGCGCCGAGACGGCTTGCAGTCTGGCATGCCAATTGCCAAACTTCCTCAAGCCTTCAATCTACCGGCGCAATTGGGAGGCGGCCAACGGGCCGCAGATAGGCCCTCAGTGGTCAAGGTCGGCCTCATCGCTGCGCTACTCGCAGAGAGGCGATTTCCGCCGGCTTGTCGTCGATTATCGCGCCGACCGTCAATAGGCCGGGCTGGCGGAATCTGAGCGGCGAGAAGATAAGGCTGGCGCCGATGACGAGATTGATCGGAATGTCGTTCGCTTCCATCCCAGCGGAAAGATCCTTTTGCTCATCGAGTTGGGCCGCATCCAATCGTTCTTCCAGAATTGGCTGTCGATCGCCAGGTGCGACGCATCGCAGGATGATGGACCGGTACGGTTCTGTCGCGGAGGTGATCAAGTTCACATGCACGCAGAATTTGGGCAGGGAGAACGGAAACTCCGGCAACATCAGGACACCACTGTAAACGCCGATGAAACTCAGCTTCTCCCCGATTTCGGTGCGAACATCGTCGCAAAAGATACAATATCCGTAGCGCATGTCTTCACTCATCCCGATCAGTGTTGGCGCGGACCACAATCGTGCGGATCGCGCGCGAAGAACTCCAGGTGGCGACCCCACCGGAGCAAACTGGATGGAGGGCGGCCCGCGTCTCGGGTTCCGAGGCGCAACTTCCATCCGATGATCCTGCAAGGTCACAAAGCTCGATATGGATCTCCTTATCGAGAGCCCAGGCGAGGTCTGCAATCGAGCGAAGCGGAAGCTCCCGCTGTCCGCAGAGATAACTGTTCAGGTCCCTTCGGCTGACGCCGACGAATTCCGCAAGCTGCTGCTGAGTGATGCCCTTCTCGGACTTCCTTGCAATGATGGCGGCGATGAAATCGCCGCGAACATTTGCAACAAAGCGGCTAGCCGCACGCGCACGCGCGCCTATCTCAAACCGAAATGACATCTTCCGGATTTGCCCCCTCTACGCACAATGCATCTCCTACGCCCAGCTCACGGCGCAATCTGCGCACCTCGAGCCGATAACCGCGGTAAAGATCATGATCCTTCACGTGATCGGCCCAGTCTCCGAAGACAGCGACAAAGCAATTGCGCATGGGAAACCAGCCGAATATGCGGAAATCCACGGTCTTCAGTTCCCAAACCGCATTTCGTTCGAGCCGAATTGCTCTGAACTGTCTTGAATGAATGAGCGGCTTGCCCGAGACAAATGTGTAGAAGAGAAAATCCAGCTGTTCGACCGGTCTAAGCACCGCGCCGAGCGACGAGGGTTCATCCTTGCTTACACGTTCGCTTAGCCAATTGATAAAATCCGGGGTGGCAAAAAGCAGCCTCTTGGGCAACTGCTTTCGACCAAGCTGAATCTCAACCTTAACGATTGCTTCTGATGCTATCAGACTGTCAAACGTCGTCATGACTGTCAACTAATCCATTATCATGTGGCAAGCCTTTCACTTCAGTTGCCTGACGGTGAATTGAATTGCTGCACATTTGGATTGCACTTATCTACCTTCCTGATGGCTTAGTACGCCTAATCAATGATGAGTATAATATCTGTCTTGCGACAATAAATATCTAAATCCCTACACATTTTGAGGTAGGTTTCAGATACTTGATCCGGTTCGGCACGGCAGTGCTAGTACGAAGGGTTCTCTTGTTCGATTCTCGCCAGGCGGCCTATTAGAGGGCTTGAGGGCGGCGAATGGTCGCTTGCCCCGCCTTGGGGAACAGGGAGGATCGACATGAAGACGATTGGAGTTCTCGCCATTCTGCTGGCAAGCACGTCATTGGCGCTTGCAGCGCCCCCGTCGCCGCCGGCTGACAATGACTCGTTCATCGGTCAGGTAGGGGGATTCAACAGTGCTTTCGTCACGCAGAACAGTGGCAACAATCAAGCGCTGACCCTTCAGAATGGCTTCGGCAACTTTGCAGCCACCAAGCAAGACAAGGCAAAGTCCAATACCTCCGATATCCTGCAGTTTGGTACCGGCAACTTCGCGAGCGCCGACCAGAAGGGGAAAACCAACAATCAGAGCACGCTTCAGTTCGGCACCTTGAACTTCGCTTCGACCCGGCAGCGTGATGGCGACAAGAACAACTCTACGACGAGCCAATTCGGTTTCGGCAATGCCGCATTCGTGGATCAATCCAAAGGAGACAATTCTCAAAACACCCTTCAGGTGGGCGGGTTGAATTTTGCCTCGACGACCCAGACAGATGGATCCCATGGCTCCAACAAATCGGACATCATGCAGTTCGGTTGGGGTAACGGTGCCGTCGCCAGCCAGGACGGCGGCAAGAACGACCAGACGACGCTGCAGGTTGGCACCGGCAATTTTGCTGCTACGTCTCAATGGGGCGTCGTTGGCGGTAACGGCAATGCTTCCTCCACGACGCAGTTTGGTTGGGAGAACGTATCCTTTGCCAGCCAGCAAGGCGGCAACAATTCACAGGACACGTTCCAGGCCGGCGGACGCAACTTCGCCGGAACGAACCAACGGTCATTCTTTGGCGTGAATAAAGCGAGTACTGCCCAATTTGGCGTCGGTAATACCGCGCTGACGGCGCAGATCGCCAATCCGCTCGGCTCCAATGATTCCCTCATCGTCCAGGCTGGCAATCGCAACATGGCGCTTGCATCCCAGACAGGCGCACAGGGTGGTGGCCTCCAGTTCGGTGGTTCAAACCTTCAGGGAACCGTGCAGATCGGCACCGGCAACTATGCGCTGACCTCTCAGACCAGCTCAAGCTCTGTGACGAATACGTCGGTGACCGCACAGTTTGGTTACAGGAACGTCGCCGTGACGGTCCAGCACTAAAAAGAGGCGAGAAGGGAGGCGAAAGGAAATGTCTGCCTCCTCTTTCCAAAGGATCGCGTCCGCCGCACAGGCGGTCGCCGGTTGCAGGCATTCATGGGCTCTTGGAACTCCGAAATGTCTCTTCCTTTCGGCCATGATGTTTTCGTGCGCGGTTCCTGCCGCCTCGCAGGCGGGGGTAGAGTGTCTGATCGCGACAAACAGGAGTGAACGGTTTCTTGTGGTGCAGGCGATTGCCAGATCGGAAACGATGGCGTCGGGAACATATAGGCTGGTTCTTCTCTCCCATGGATCCGGCGGCACCAGCAAGAGCGTTCAACAGGGCAGTTTCGATCTGGAGCCCGGTTCGGATCTGATCCTTGCCGTGGCGATGGTCGACGTGGCGGACAAGGCTGACGTAAATGCGAGACTGAGGATCGAAACAGATCGAGGTGCATCACAATGTGGGTTACCGGAATGAAACGCATAAATCACTCGAGGCTTGCGCAGGGCGTCGGCATCGCGCTTGCCGCCTTGGCTTGCCAGACGGCAGCCGAGTGCCGAGCCGAAACGGCTTATGTCGTTCAGATCCCGGTCAATGTCACGACGACGTTGACATTCAACAGTGGGACGCCACCGTTGCAGACGGAGCAATATCGCAACACTTCGAACCATGTGGCGGGGATGACCCCAGGCCCGCCGGAGACCGGGGGCACGAGGCATGGCAGCAATCTGGCGCAGACGCTGGAAATTGGCATGCGCAACAGCGTCTATCATCTCCAGAGCGGGGCAGGAAACATCTCGACTGCCGGCATCATCGGAAATTATGGCAAGATAAACGTAATTCAAGCCGGAAATAATCTGAGATCGAACGTCGTATTGCTGAACGGTGCTGGCATGAACGTAAGTGTTCTCCAGCCCGCAGGTTCGGCGCCGGTCAATGTATTGATCGCGCGTTTGCCAGGTGGCGGGCTGCTTATCAAGCGTTGAGTGGGCGTGCTTGCGTCCAGGAACCAGGGAGAGAAATGAAAATGATCCTACGTGCGACAATGGTTGCGGTCGTCTTGAGCGCCGTTGCAGGTTTGCCAGTATTTGCGGGGCAATTGGTCTATCAGCCGACCAATCCAACATTCGGTGGCAATCCGCTAAATGGGTCATTCCTGCTGTCGACGGCGCAGACGCAGGGAGACGGTGTCAAGTCCGGCCAGCAGCAGACGCCGGACCTCTCCGGCCTCAATAGTGCATTGAGCAATCTCGGAAACGCAAATCAGGGGGCGAGTTCGAGCGGATCGTCTCCGGTCATCGTGATCCAAAGCGGTCAGGTGCCTGCCAATCCGTAAATCGAATTGATTGCGTAACCTCTCAATTCCTATGGGGGCGATTTAATCGTAGAGCCATGTCGCGAGTTGGTTTTCCCGTTGCAGCAGTGCTGTGCGGATTGGGTCTGGGAGGCTGCGCTGCTGCAGGCAGCAGCCTCGATCCGATGAGTACTCCAGCAACGCTGATGCCTGCCACGAAGACGGGTGTGGCCTTGGAAAGTCTGCCGCGCCCCAAGCAGAGGCTTGACGTTGCGGTTTACTCATTCCCCGATCTTACCGGGCAGAACAAGCCGAATGAAAACTTCGCCGAATTTTCGCGTGCCTTGACCCAGGGCGGCGCCCAGATGCTGGCCGATGTTCTGACCAAGGCCGGAAACGGCGAGTGGTTCAGCGTGGTGGAGCGAACCGATCTGCAATCATTGCTGCAGGAGCGGCAGATCATCCAGAATACGCGGGCGGCGGTCTATGGTGCAAAGGCAGGCGGGATACCGCCGCTCCGCTTTGCTGGCGTACTGCTCGATGGCGGCATCATTGGTTATGATTCAAATGAAACGACGGGTGGTATCGGTGCCAACTATCTCGGCATCGGCGGAAACACTCAGTATCGCAAGGATATCGTGACGGTATCGCTGCGAGCCGTGAGCGTTAGCACAGGGCGCGTTCTGGCCTCCGTAAGTACGACAAAAACGGTTTATTCCGTGCAATTGCAGGGATCGGCATTCCGCTTCGTCGGCGTCGATCAGCTGCTCCAGATCGAAGGCGGCATTACCCGAAATGCGCCGACAACCCTGGGGGTCCAGGAGGGGATACAGCTCGCTGTCTATGCGCTGATCTTCGAAGGCGTCAAGAACGGGCTATGGGAGTTCCAGGATGCCGCCGCCGGAGCAGCATTCATGCGCTATCTGGAGGAGCATCAAAGGGCCATGACATATAAGCTCGACAGCAATGGAAGGCCGATTGCGCCGGTGCAAGATCACCAGCAGGTCAGCGCGGCGACCCAGCCTGCCATCGGGACGACGTCAAGGCCACCCGTCATCATGGACAAGCCGAAGAGCCTATGAGCGCTAGCGATGTTGGATCATCTTTCGACAGATATCGGATTGCGCGTTCTCAGGCCCGCAGCTCACGGTTCCATTCTGCGCGTTGTCGCCTGAATTCTGTTTGGCCAAGGTCTGGGCGGCGGTTGCCTTGTCGAGACTGCTGTTCTTCCTGATGGGAACGTTACCGTTGACCTGAGGAATGCGGGTTTCGGAAAATCCGGAATGCCGGATAACCGGTTGATCGACGGCCAATGCCTCTGTCGCGGCAAGCGTGCCGGCCAGGAGCACGACTAGGACGATGATGGTTTGATCAGCATGTCTCATTTCGATGTTGCTCCTCGATCATGAGGGTAGGCGCCTTGGAGGTCAGTGTCGCAATGCGGTCAGTGTCCTACGGTGCCTTGCCCGACCGTCGGCAGGCTATTGTCGGCGGGGCCAGGTGCCGCTCGTTCGGTAACGCCGCTGCCGACGTTTGGAAAGATGCTGTTTGCCAGTGCGGTTTGCGACCTGACGGTCGGAGTGGTCTTTGGTCTATGCGAGAGTTTCCGGTGTTGGGTCGGCGGTTGAGCCGCTGGCACCACAGACGTCTCCGGGAGCTGCTCGACGAATGCGGGATTGGTCTTTTCAGGAGGCGCCTGTTGTAGATAGCTCTCGCCAAATAGCGCACCGCTGCTCACTGCGAGCAGCGTAACGAGCGAGTAGTTTGCGATGGTTGTCAACATCATCCGAGCATATTCCTTTGCGCGTCTGAAGTATTCCTTTCATTTGCAGAACATATTCCTAGAGTATTCTCACAAACGTGAAATATATTGAGCACAAATGGAAAACCATATGGAACATTACTCGATATAATTGTACATTTATCGTGAATTTGCAAATAAAATATTGGGAGGAGTGTATGCGTTTATCTCAGCAACTCGCAATTTTCTGTGCTGCAATTCTGCTTTCGCAAGCACTCGCGTCCTTGGCGCTCAGCGCTGATGGCGATGTGGCCAAGCCGCAGGCCGAGCCCCCTAACGAGGCGGGGCAGACTGGCAACGACGCGTTGCCCGGTCCCGCATCGACAAGCCCAGCGGCAGCCGTGCCGCCCACATCGCACGTCACTGAGCAGAAGTTTGCGGCATGGACGCTGCAATGTAGTACAGATACGTCAATGAAGCCTCCATGTCAGATCATGTACCGGTTGGCGTCACCCGATCAAAAGCGGGTATTCATGGTGATCAGCATGGCACGCTCCGCCGACAACAAGATCGGCATGCAAATGGCTCTTCCGCTAGGGTTTGCCATTCAGGAGGGCGTCAAGATCGGCTTTGGCAGCAAATATTCGACGGTCGCGAAGGTGTCGCGTTGTACCACGCAAGGATGCTTGGTCGAGGGGCTCTGTCCGCCTGAAATGCTTGATGTCCTGATGAAGGAAAAGTCAGGAAAGGTCTCTATTCGGATGATGCAGGGAAACGTCGCGGAGCTTCCTGTTTCCCTGGACGGTTTTAATGCCGCCTATCAAGCTATGCGGGCCAAGGATGGATAATGCTTGCAACATTGCCCGCCAACCTCACTCAAGAATAATCTCGAATGTGAGGTCGCGGGATGGTAAGCATGGTCTCCCGTGCTGATGATCAGGTTGACAGCAAACCAGACGACTGCCGGGATGCCGCAATTGTCGGGAGCTCCGTCAATGATGCCGGCAGCGGGTCCTGCTTATGCCAGTTGATCCTTCGCCAGGTAGTAGAAGTACATGGCTCCTTGCTCCAGAATCTCATCATTGAAATCATATGTCGTTGTATGCAGGCCGGCGCTGTCGCCATTGCCGATCAGCACATAGGCACCGGGAACCTTTTCCAGCAGGAACGAGAAATCCTCGCTGCCCATCAAGGGCAGGTCGAGTTCGGTAAAAGCATCCTCGCCGAAACGGCGTATAATCGTCGACCTTGCGACCTCAACTGCTTGCGGGTCGTTGATCGTTGCCGGGTAGCCCACCTGCCAGTCAAACGCGATGTCGGCGCCGTAGCTCTTAGCTTGTAGCGCCGTCACCTCCTCGACGCGCCTTCGGATCTCCTCGCGCACCTTCGGGTTCATCGCCCTCATGCTGATCTCGAGTACTGCCGTGTCGGCTATGATGTTGGAGGCTGAACCGGCCAGGAAGGCGCCAACGGTAACGACCGCCGGCTGGTGAGGAGAGATATTGCGCGCCACCAACGTCTGGAGCGCCATGACGATGCTGGAGCCGACGACCACCGGATCGACGGTCAGCTCTGGTTGCGCACCGTGTCCACCCTTGCCCTTGACGGTCACGGTCACCACGTCGATCGAGGCCGCGATCGGCCCGGCCCGCGTCGTGAAGGTGCCGGTCGGGATGCCCGGCCAATTATGCAGGGCAAAGACCTGATCGCAGGGAAAGCGTTCAAACAGTCGATCTTCGATCATCAGCTTGCCGCCACCGAAATTCTCCTCGGCGGGCTGAAAGATGAAATGCACGGTACCGGAGAAGCTCTTGTCCTGCGACAGCGCCCAGGCCGCACCAAGAAGCATGCTCGTGTGGCCGTCATGGCCGCAGGCATGCATGGCGCCGGGATGCTGACTGGCATAGGGAAGATTGGTTTCCTCCTGCATCGGCAGCGCGTCGAAATCGGCGCGAAAGCCGATGGCGCGATTGCTGTTGCCGGCGCGAAGGGTTGCGACCACGCCGGTCTTGCCGAGGCCGCGCGTGATCTCAAAGCCCCATTTTTCGAGCTGAGCGGCAATGAAATCGGAGGTCTTGAACTCGGAAAGGCCAATTTCCGGTATCTGGTGCAGCCGGTGCCTGATCTCAACGAGTTCCGGCAGGAAATTCTGGAAATCGATATCGCTCATTTCAGTCCTCATCCCATCCGCAGAAATTGGCGCAGCCGCTCGGATTGCGGGTTCCTCATGACATTGTCAGGAGCGCCGCGTTCTTCGACCAGTCCCTTGTGAAGGAAGATCACCTCGCTCGAAATGTCGCGAGCGAGCGCCATCTCGTGCGTGACCATCACCATGGTGCGTCCCTCTTCGGCGAGCTTCTTGATGACTTGAAGCACTTCGTTGACGAGTTCCGGATCGAGTGCCGAGGTCGGCTCGTCGAACAGCATCACTTCAGGTTTCATGGCAAGCGCACGGGCGATTGCCGCACGTTGCTGCTGTCCGCCTGACAATTGCGCCGGATATTGATCGCGCTTCGGCGTGATGCCGACTTTTTCCATCAGCACCTCCGCTTCTGCGATCGCCTGCCTGCGCGACGTGCCGAGGACATGGATCGGCCCTTCGATGATGTTTTCGAGGATCGTGCGATGGGACCACAGATTGAAGCTCTGGAACACCATGCCGAGGCGCGAGCGAATGTGCTCGAGCTGCCGGGGATCGGCTGCATGCATCTTGCCGCCACGCGAGGGAGCCGTGCGGATAACCTCACCCGCGACCGAGATTTCGCCCCTGTCCGGCGTTTCGAGATAGTTGATGCAACGAAGCAGCGTGCTCTTGCCCGAGCCACTGCTGCCGATCAGCGAGATCACGTCGCCCTTGCGCGCTTCGAACGAGATACCCTTCAAGACTTCGACACCGCCGAAGCTCTTGTGGATGTCTTTCACAGAAAGTGCTGTCTCGACCATTTCAATTCCTCCCGAGGCTTTCGAGCTCACGCCCGAGCGGCGCGATAACGCGTCATGCGGAACTCGACGACGTTCATGATCCGGGTCAGGATGAAGACCACGGCGAAATAGATGATGCCGGCGGCGATCAGCGGTTCGAAGATCAACAGGGACTGACGCTGCAGCATCCGCGCCGTGCCCATGACTTCGAGAATGGTGATCGTCGAGGCAAGCGAGGTCGTCTTCAAAAGAATGATGAGATCGCTCGTCAGGACCGGCATGCAGTGACGGAACGCCTGTGGCAGCGTGACACGGCGAAGGATGGTCCACCGCCTCATGCCGACTGAAAGCGCCGCCTCGATCTGACCGCGCGGGATCGCCTGGATCGCGCCACGAATGACCTCGGCATTGTACGAAGCCTGGTTCAAACTGAGTGCGGCGATCGCGTACCACAATCCGTCGCGCAGATAGGGCCAGAGGAAACTGTGGCGAACCCAGGTGCCGGGCAGGACCTGGCCAAGGCCGTAATAGATCAGGTAGATCTGTACCAGCAACGGCGTCCCGCGAAATGCAAAGGTGAAGGCGAAGGCCGGCCATGCCAGCAATCTGTATTTCGAGAGGCGGGCAAGCGCAGTCAGCGTACCGATCACGAGGCCAAATATGCCGGCCGTTGCAGTAAGCAGCAGCGTCAGCGGCATCGCTTTGATCAGGGCAGGCAGATAGGAGATGACGTTGGTGATCGTTTCCATCAGCGATGCCCCCGGTTCAGGTGGTTTTCGATACGGCTGATGATGAAGACGGAAACCAGCGTGATGAGCAGGAAGAGCAGGGCCGTCAGGCCATAGAAGAGAATATATTGCTTGGTGCTGGCGGCTGCGCGATAGCCCGTATAGAGCAACTCGCTAAACGAGCCGAGCACGGAGATGATGGCGCTTTCCTTGGTGATGGAAAGCCAGAGATTGCCCATGCCCGGCACCGCATGGCGCATCATTTGCGGAAGAACGACGCGGGTCAGGATCTTGCGTTGCCGCATGCCGATCGATACGGCAGCTTCAAGCTGGCCCGGCGGGATCGCGAGATAGGCGGACCTCAGCACCTCGGTCATGAAGGCGCCTGAGACGAAGGCGAGCGCGATGATTGCCGCCCAGAACGGGCTGAATTGGAACGCGGCATCGACAAGGCCGGCATATTTGAGGAAGCGTTCCGCACCGCTTGCGACGGAGAAATAAAGGAGAAGGATGACCAGTAGCTCCGGCAGAGAGCGCACGACGGTCGTATAGAGCCCGGCGATAATACGAAGCGAGCGACGATGCGAAAGCTTGCCGGCAGCTCCCAGAAGGCCGAAGATCACGGCGACGATATAGGAAACGATCGATACCTGGAGGGTCATCAGCAGACCCCAGGCGAAATTCGCGCCCCAGCCCTCCGGCCCCCAGCCGAGCAAGTGCCAATATGTGTCCATGCGTTTTACCTGCTCTATGCGGCTTTGCCTGTGGCAATCAGCCGGACGGCCCAACGGGCCGATATGCGGGATCAGGCGTCGTCTGCTCGTTGCGGTTGCGATGAGGCTTCTGAAGCGATGTCGCGTGGGGAGCAGGAAAGGGCGCCCCGGGCGTGGCCAAGGCCACGCCCGGCGTCACGCGATTACTTCTTGCCGAAGATCCACTTGTCGACCAGCTTTTGCGTCGTGCCGTCCTTGTTGAGTTCGGCAAGCGCGCCGTTGACCTTGCCGAGCGTATTGGCATCGTCCTTGCGAATGGCATAGGCAACACCTTCGCCGAGCGTGGTGTTCTTCGGCACTTCGAGCTTTACCTCATAGTCGGCGCCGGCCGGCGACTTCAGGAACGTCTGAATGTAGAGATCAGGGATCAGGACATAGTCGACGCGGCCAGCAACCAGGTCGGCGACGGAATTGTCGGCGGTGTCGTAGCTCTTCGCCTCGGCGCCCTTCAGATATTTCGCAACATAGGCAGCCTGAACGCTCGATGTCTGAACGCCAATGATCTTGCCGGAGACAATTGATGGATCAACGATCTTGCCCGAACCATCCGGCGCATCGACCGTAGCGATCTTCGTGGTATCGGACTTGGCGCCAACGAAGGACGTGCCTTCGGTGTAGTAGGGCGTGCTGAAATCGACGACCTTGCGGCGATCATCGGTGATCGAGAAAGCGCCGATAATGAAATCGACCTTCTTTTCGTTCAGCGAAGGAATAAGACCGTCCCAGGCCATTTGCTTGATGTCGCACTTGATCTTCATCTTCTCGCAGACAGCGCGGGAAAGATCGGCTTCGAGACCTTCCCATTCACCGGCTGCATTGACCTGCGTGAACGGCATATAGGGCTCGGGCGTCATGCCGAGACGGATAGTATCCTCGGCATGAGCAAAGCCGGCTGACAGTATCAGTGCGACACCGGCGATGATTTTCGATTTGAAGCTGTGCATTCTGTTCTCCCGTTTGTTCTTGAGTGTGCTTATCGGCCGTTGCGATACCAGCGCAGCGACATGCAGGACAGGCCCGCATCGATCTTCCCGATCTCGGTGGTCTTCATCGGCACGACCTTGTAGCCGAGCTTGTCGAGCATCTCGATCGTGCGCGGAAAGTCGGCACCGACCATGACGACATCATTGACGCGCAAAGCGTTGGCGGCCGGCTCTTCGCCTTCCGGAATGATGATCTGCTTGAACTCCTTGAAGACGCCTGAGCGCGCGAGGCGGGCGGTCGACAGGACGCTTTCGTCATCGAGCAGCGAGCAATCGGTCTTGAAATGCAGTACGCCTTCCGGCGTCGCGACGATCTCCGCCTTGCGGCCGAGCTTTGCGATGCAGGCGGAAAGAGCCTCGGCTCCGACCTTGTCGGTGCGCGCCGAAAGGCCGATCATGACGCTCTTCGGCGTCGTCAGCACGTCGCCGCCATCGGCAAAGCCCGGGGTCGGCAGATCGAGTACGGTTTCGAACATATCGCGCAGCGTCGGCGTAATTTCGGCCGTCTCTCCGACACGGCTGACTGCGCCTGGACGCAGCAGGATCGCGCCTTCGGTGAACACAAGCGCGGGGTCTTCGACGAAGACCGAATCCGGGAAGGCTTCGAGCGCCGGGAGAACGGTCACTTCGACGCCGGCGTCGCGCATGGCGGCGATATAGGCATCGTGCTCGGCCTTGACGCCTTCGAACGTCGGATTGCCGCGATCGTCGGCCCGAAGGCCGTTGACGACGGAGCGCGAGGGTTCGCGCACGATGACGGAATTGAAGTGATAGACTGATCTTGCTTGCGACATTGCAGGTACCTTTACTTTTGTACGGGCTTCTCTATCCGGCTCAACCGGCTGCGTAAAGCAATTGTGTGACCGCCGGTTCGCGGCGCGACAGGTGAATGCCGGCGAGCATGCAGCGGACGGATCCGCCGGCAAGCTCGATGGTCGAGACATCGAATGGCAGCAATTTTGCCGATTGTTCGATGTCCTGGATCTGGGTCATGTCGAGAGCCGCGCGAGCCCTTGCGGACAAAACAACCAACCTGCCGTCGCGCCCGTCCAGCTCGATGGCATTGCCGGCGAAGTTCTCGATCTGCTCGATCGAAAGGTCGATCACTTTGCGGCCGGTCTCTTCCAGGCGCGCGATGATCTCCCGCCTTCGCGCGACATCGGGAATCATCTGAGATCCCAAAAGTGCGAAGTCGGTCCCGATGCACATCAGCACGTTCGTGTGATAGATCGCCTTGCCGTTACGGTCGACGGCGTCGAAGACCATCGGCTCGAAATTGAAATGCGTGCAGAAGCGTTCCAGTGCGACCTCATTGGTGCGGTTGGAGCGGACGGCATAGGCCACGCGGCCGATATGGTCGAGCACCATGGCGCCGGTGCCCTCGAGATAGACATGGTCCTTTTCGAGGCCGGAATAGTCGATGACATCCTGGACGCGATAGTCCGTCTTCAGCATCTCGATCACATCACTGCGCCGCTCGGACTGGCGGCTCGCCGAATACATCGGATAGATGGCGACGTGGCCACCGGAATGAGTCGAGAACCAGTTGTTCGGAAAGACGGAATCGGGTGTCGCAGCGGTCTTGTCTTCGAAGACATGGACGGTGACGCCCGCCCCAGCCAAGCCCTCCGCCATGTGCGTTACCTCACCGAATGCAGCACCCGCGATTGCCGCTGCAGCACGCTTCTCGTCATTCGACTGGAACGAATTGTCCTTGGCGGTCATCGGATTCGGGGTGAAGTGATGAGGCCTGATCATCACAACGGATTTTGGGGCCTGGACGGAAAGTTTGCTCATTGTTCAGGCATTGCTCCGCTTATGAACAGATGTTGAATGATGCGACCGGCCGCAGAGACCGCGCCGATCTTGCAGTATCGGTTTCTTCCCCTGGTCCTGTGTGCAGATTGATGCTCCAACGTCATCAACATCTAGAAATTGAACCATGTTTCCAGTTCCACAAGGAAGTTTGATGAGGCAGCCTAGGAAGCCATAGCGTCAGTTGAAATTTGAGAACTGTAGAAAATTTGCTAGGAAATCTGGCACATTGCTCAGCCGATTTGTGCAGATTTATACCAATGGCCGCGACAAGGTGAATCACGGGTTTCGACACTGCCAAATTGAAGAAGCTTTGTGCTTGAGCGGATGCGCGCGACAGTCGTGCCGAAAGGGCTCCGGCCCTCGATGGCGGTTGGCGCGTGTCGTTGGGTGATTGCGGCCAAGACGAGTGGATTTTTGCCGGTGATCCGTCGAAAAATTACGCAAGCACAAAAAAGCACCTTAGCAGTTCCCCAAGCGCCGTGCTAACGATGACGATTGACGGCAGTAGCCGGCCAACCGCTCTATGGAGAATTAAGACAGTGACGGATTTTCTTGAAAAATGGTCTTCCAAAAAGGCTGATAAACCCAGAGCAGGAGCGAAAACTGTCATCGACACCTTCCGCGCCAGAATTGCGGAACAAAAAGCCTATCTCGAAGAATATGAGCGCGATGTCGACGGCTTCAGCAAGTGGCGCTCGACCTGGTTTCAGCGTGTACCCGGCGGTTTTGGTGTGACCGTTGGTCGTGACGCGGTCAATGCCGGCAAGGGATTGAGCTACGTCGTCGTTGAAACGCTCAAGGATGTCGCCGAATTTCTCGACGATCTCGCGCATCATGCACAGAGCGACACCGGCTTTCAGCAGGCCCTCGAAAATAACCGCCAGCGCCGCGCCGCACTTCTGAATGCCGGCAAGGCCGGCGCCAGCGCCGCCGCTTCGAAGGCGGCAAAGCCAGCGGCTACCAAGGCTGTCGCTACCAAGACCGTAGCTACCAAAGCCGCCCCGGCGAAGGCCGCTGCGGTTACTGCCGACGGCGAGGCAAAGCCGAAGAGAGGCCGTAAGGCAAAAGCTGAAACGACGACGAACTAACGTCGATCAGTCTTGAGTGAATGACCTGTTGAGAGACCGAAGCTTCTAAACAGAGGCTTCGGTCTTGAAGCTTTTCGGGGTCTGCCAGCATTAGGTCAGACTGATCACTCTCGTTCCGGGAGACCGGAAGTACGCCAATCGAGGGATAATCCAAACAATGCTGAATATTTACCCAGCTAAAGCCGGAATGGCTGAAGAGGCCGCCAGGGACGCACTGTGGATCGATCTCCTCAATCCCTCTGCCGAAGAGGTGGCTCAGGTCGAAAAACTGCTCGGGACGAAATTGCCGTCCCTGGGCGCCCTCAGCGAGATCGAGGTGTCGAGCCGTCTCAAGAAGCGCAACGGCATGCTCTATATGAGCACGCCATCGGCGGCCCGCCGTCCTGAAGGCGTGCAGGCAACCCCGCCATTGGGATTTGTTTTGTCTGCCGACAGACTGGTCACCGTTCGGTTCATGCCGCTGCCCACCTTCGAGGCGGTCGCTGGCAAATTTGCTGCCGACCAGGATATGCCGAAATCGAGCGTCGAAGTGTTCGTTCTATTGTGCGAAGAGATTGTCGACCATGTTGCCGACATTCTTGAGCATTTGGCTGGCGAATTGAATGGCCTCTCGGTCGAGGCGTTCCGCGCCGACGATACTCGCGGTCGCCATCCCGCGCGGGCCAATCGGGTTCTACGCGGCCAATTGCGACAGGTTGGTCGCCTTGGTGACCGTCTCTCGGAACTGCGCGACGGCCTGCAGGGGCTCGGGCGTGTCATTGCCTATGCAGAGCAATATGCCTGTGACTGGGACGGCGGAGTATTGAAGCCGCGCGTCGGCAGCCTGCGACAGGACATCCATTCCCTTTCGGATTACGAAGAGCAATTGGCCAATAAGGTCCAATTCGTTCTGGATGCACTGGTCGGCCTGATCGGCATAGCGCAGAACGATATTTTCAAGGTTCTGACGATCGTCTCGATCGTCGGCATCCCGCCGACCTTGATGGCTGGTGTCTATGGCATGAATTTCAAAAACATGCCGGAATATGACTGGGTCTGGGGCTATCAGTATGGCTGGGCAGTGATCCTGATCAGCGCGATCATTCCCTTGATCTGGTTCAAGATAAAGGGCTGGTTCTAAGCCGGCTGGTGATGGCGAAACGGCGAAACTCGAGATAGGTCAATCGACTGCGAGCCCAATTACCAGCCACAGATAAGGCAAGCGGTGTCAGCACGATCGAAAGGCAGGGAGCCGCGGCCACCCGCCAGGCCGCCGCGACATATTGCGGCTCTCGCTGACCATCAGGTAGAGCGATGCCAAGGGAGGTTGCGCGCCGGGTCCAAGGAAGCTCGTGCTTGTTTCGAGGAGGATCTCTCGGGCAAGTTCGGGGCTATCTGTACGAGCATTGTGCCGGCGATATTCGCTATCGCTGCGACAGGATCCAGTCCCGCACGATTGCCACCTCGGGTCGCTTCAGGCTCGGTTCCGGCGTCATCAACATATAGGGCTGTCGGATCGGCAGGTAGATGCCGAAGGGTTCGACCAGGGTCCCCTTAGCGAGCTCCTTCTCGATCATGAAATTCGGAATGAGCGCAAACCCGCCACCTGCGATACATGCTTCGACGGCAAGGAAGATCAGGTTGAAGGTTATGGCAAAATGCAGGTCGACATTGCCGAACCCGGTTTCAAGGAACCACGCAGCCCAGCCGATGTCGTGCCAACCGGGCTCCATGAACTCGATCTTGATCAATGGCTGTCCGAAGAGATCCGCAGGTGTCGGCTGCTTCGGTAGGCGCTCAAGGAATTCGGGAGCGCAGACCGCGGCAAGATGTCCGCCAAGCAGCAGATCCTGCTGCATGCCTGCGACATTGCCTAGACTTTGGTAGATGGCAAGATCGGGCGGCGGATCCTGAACATTCCACCGCTGCGGAAGGGCGGCGATACTGACCGATATATCGGGATGGGCTTGGTTGAAGTGAGCCATGCGCGGGGCAAGCCATCGCGAGGCAACCGAAAACTGGGACCGGATCAATACCTGGCTCTTCATCTCGCCCGCGCGAGTGGAGAGGGAGGCGGATGAGATCTGGTCGAAAACCGCGCCAAGCTTCTTTGCGTAAAGCAGGCCCTTCTCCGTCAGGGTGACGCCATTGGCGCGACGCTCGAACAATGCTCCCCCGACCCACTCCTCCAGTTGTTTCATCTGGTGACTGATGGCGCCTGCGGTCACGCCCAGTTCAGCTCCGGCCTGGACGAAACTCAAATGCCGAGCAGCTGCTTCAAATGCTCTCAGTGCGGTGAGGGGAGGTAGATGACGAACCATGGATGGCTTAGTTTTTCTAAGGGTCTCTAGGAAAATTATTGGTTTGCGCAAGAAATCGCCCTCTGATTTATCTTTGTCAACGACAAAGGTGAGGGAAACTATGTCTCGAGACGCTGCTTTGGAAATTGCGCGAGCCCATGGTTCGGACGGTCGCTTTCTCCATGATTTGGCAAAGAGGGTTGCCATTCCCACTGAGAGCCAGAATGCTGCCCGCATTGCCGACTGCAATCGATATCTCGTTCACTTTGCAGATGATCTGGAGCGGCTCGGGTTTGACCGTCAGATCATCTCCAATGAGATGCCTGGCGGCGGACCGTTCCTCATCGCGCGCAGGATCGAGGACCCAGCACTTCCAACCTTGCTGGTCTACGGTCATGCCGATGTCGTCCTTGGCATGGAGGGTGAATGGAGCGCCAATCGAGACCCATGGACGATCTCCGTCGAAGGCGATCGCATTTTCGGGCGGGGAACGGCGGACAACAAAGGGCAGCACACGATTGCCGCATTGGCGATCGAAGCTGTGTTGGCAGTACGCCAGCGCCTTGGATACAACCTCGTCTTTCTACTCGAAACCTCCGAGGAGACTGGGTCGGCTGGACTTTATGAGTTCTGCGAGAAGTATCAGGATGAGCTGAAAGCGGACTGGCTGATCGCTTCGGATGGCCCACGGCTGATCGCCGATCGGCCGACGCTCGTCGGTGGGACGCGTGGAACCTACGATTTCGATTTGATCTGCGATCTGCGCGCCGGCGGGCATCATTCCGGTAACTGGGGTGGCCTGATCGCCAATCCAGCGACGATCCTCAGCAATGCGATAGCCTCCCTCATTTCGGAACAGGGGCATATCAGGGTGCGCGGCATTGTTCCGGATGCGATGCCGCCAGCCGTCTCACAAGCCCTGCGTGCGATCGAGATCAGGGAAAACCCCGAGGGGCCGAAACTTGATCCCTGGTGGGGCGAGCCGGATTTGACGCCGGCGGAACGCGTCTTTGGCTGGACCTCTCTGGAGGTCCTGGCGATGACCGCCGGTACACCTGACCATCCGGTCAACGCCATCCCGCCAAAAGCCTGGGCGCGCATGCAAATCCGCTATACGGTGGATGTCGATCCCACTCGCTTTCATGAGGCGATCCGGGAGTTTCTTGACCGCAAAGGCTTCCATCGCATCCAGATGGTCAGCAGCACCTTCGAGTATGATTGGGGCGCCACCCGGCTTGATCCTGAGCATCCGCTGATGAAATGGGCTGTCGCATCCATCCACAGGACGACAGGGCAGGTTGCGACCGTCCTTCCCAATGCCGGCGGTTCGTTGCCGAACAATTGCTTTGCCGATCTGCTTGGCATACCGACGGTCTGGGTGCCGCATTCCTATTCAGGCTGCAGTCAGCATGCGCCGGATGAGCATTTGCTGATACCCCTCGTTGCCGAGGGGCTCGCCATCATGACCGGCCTGTTCTGGGATCTCGGGTCAGACGATCCGCCGCCGAGGCGCGGCTCACAAGATGCCAATCGGGAGCAGGAAGGCTGATGATCACGAGTTGATCGTCAGCGATATAAGAGAGTTGGGAGGAGCGAATGAATCTGTTGAAATCATGGGTGGCTGTCGGTGTTGCGATAGCCGCTGCGGCCTGCCTTGGTGCTGGCGGCGTCAGCGCGCAGGACGGCGCCAAGGCAGAGGTGCGGATCGGCACGGAAGGTGCCTATAAGCCTTGGGCCAGTATGGAGGCTTCCGGAGAATTGGTGGGCTTTGATATAGATCTTGCCAAGGCCGTCTGCGAAGAGATGCACCGGTCCTGCCGTTTCGGCACGCAGCCGTGGGAAGGCCTGATCCCGGCGCTTGAGCAGGGCAAGTATGACATCCTGATCGGTGGTATCTCGATTACGCCGCAGCGCGCAAAGCGGCTGTTGTTTACACAAAGCTACGGCAATTTGCCGATCAATGTCGCCGCCCGGAAAGGCGAAGGACTTAATGGCGCAAAGACCTGGCCCGACTTGAAATCCGCGTTGAAGGGCAAGGCCGTCGGCGTTCAATCAGGCACGCAGAGCCAGAAGTTTGTCGATGCGGAACTGGGCGGCGATGTGACGGTGCGGCTCTACGACAATCAGGATAGTCTCAATCTCGATCTGTTAGCCGGCCGTGTCGATGCTGCTGTCGCCGGGCGCTCGCCTTGGGTCGATCTCGTTCGCTCAGCCAACGGGAGGGATGTCGAGATCCTCAGCCCGGACCTCACCTTCAAGGATTTTCCTTATCTGGGCGTCGGCGTCGGCGGATTGCTGCGCAAGAATGAGCAGCCGTTGCAAGATGATTGGGACAAGGCGCTTTGTGTGCTCAAGCGAAAGGGCGTCGTTACCCAGATCTCGCAGAAATGGTTGGGTTTCGACATCGCAACGGCGCCCGATCCGGATCGCTGCAGGGAAGCCGGTTGATGAGCGCAGCGTCCCTGTCGGCTCTTTTCTCCTGGGATGTGTTGGCATGGAGCAAGCCCTTGTTGAAAGGGCTTGGTGTAACGGTAATCTGTGCGCTGCTTGGTTATCTCTTCGGCGCACTGCTGGGCCTTCTCATTGCCTTTGCAAAGCTTGGGTCTTCCCGGCTTCTGTCGGGTACGGCGACCGCCTACACGGTTCTTCTGCGCGGGGTGCCGCCCTTGCTTGTCATCTTTCTGCTATTCTTCGGCACCAATAGCCTGCTGATGTGGATTGCGAGCGGCTTCGGATATAATGACTATATCGAGATCGACGCGTTCTTCATCGGCGTCATTGCCGTTACGCTCGTTGTTGCGGCGTATAGTACGGAAGTCTATCGCAGCGGGTTCAAGGCGGTGCCGATAGGCCAGTTCGAGGCGTGTCACGCTCTCGGGCTAAGGCCGATGCACGGGATGCTGTTCGTGGTCATTCCGCAAATGCTGCGGTTCGCACTGCCGGGGCTCGGCAACGTTTGGATCATGGCGGTCAAGGAGACGACACTCCTGTCGATCATTGCCGTCAGCGAGCTGATGCGCGTGGCAAGCTCGGCCGGGCGCACAACGGGACAACCCTTCCTGTTCTATGGGCTTGCCGCCCTGGCCTATTTCACGATCGTCCTCGTATCGAACCGCTTCTTCCATTGGATGGAAGACAGATTGAGGCATAGCTGATCGCATGGATACGGAGCAATTTCTCTATATCGCCGGAGAGCTTTTGGGCGCATCAACGGCGACGCTCGGTCTGACTGCCTGTGTCGTTCCGCTGGCTTTCGGCTTTGGGGCCCTGGCATCATGGGCCAGATGCTCTCGCCACCGCATCCCACAAAGGCTGGCCGACCTCTACGTCTTGATTTTCAGATCGACGCCCATGCTTGTGCAGCTTTTCGTGCTGTACTACGGACTTAGCCAGTTCGAGATGGTGCGCAGCAGCTTCGTCTGGCCCCTCTTGCGCAATCCATACATCTGCGCCGTGTTCGCAATGGCGATTGGATCAGGGGCCTACGTCGCAGAGGTCATTCGCGGCGCCCTCGGCGCCGTCCCGAAGGGCACAGCGGAGGCCGGCACATCGCTTGGCTTGACCCGCGTCAAGACATTCTTCCTCATCACCCTGCCAATAGCGGCGCGCAGCGCCATCCCAGCCTCAAGTAGCGAGATCGTCATCACCATCAAGGCAACGTCTCTCGCCTCGACGGTGACGATCATGGAACTTACGGGCACGGCGAGAGATTTGATGAGCGAGACTTATGATGTGATCGAGGTATTTGTCATGGTGTCCGCCATCTATCTTATCCTGAATGCCGTTATCATGCTGTTGTTCAGGACCGTCGAAGCGCGTTTCTCAATTCCGGGATTGGCCGCATAGGCTATGCATCTTCATCCGCTTTCTGCTGGCAACCGGGCTCGATCTCGATCAGGATACCTCAATCACCATGGAGGCCCCGAATATGCTTGCCCGCAATACCTATACTGCCGGATTTTTCATCGCGGTTTCCCTGATGCAGACCGAGGCGGCGCTCGCCCAAACGCCGCATGCAGAAGTCGGCGTGGGCGCGCAATATGACACGACCCACGTCTATGTCGATCCGGACAAGGTGGACGCTTTCGTCACAAGTTTTCTCGGCACGTTCGGCGGTACGAGCACGAAGCAGGTGGTTGCGACCGTGACGCCGACGCCGAGCAGCACGACGTCGCAACTTCTGCAGACGCCGGTCGGAACTGTGTCGCTCTTCGGCTTCAAGACACCGATCCCTTACCCCTTCGGAGCGGAGCGAACCGGCTATCTGGTGACCGATCTGGATAACGCCGTCGTCGCGGCCCGCGCCGCCGGCGCGTCGGTCGTGGTTGAGACCTTCCCCGATCCGATCGGTCGGGATGCCGTCATTCAATGGCCGGGCGGCATCAACATGCAGCTCTACTGGCATAAAACCAAGCCCGATTATGCGGCTCTCGATAAAGTTCCGGAGAACCGTGTCTATGTATCACCGGATGCCGTCGACAAGTTCGTCAAAGCCTTCCTGACCTTTTCCGATGGCAAGGTCGTGTCTGACGACAAAAAGGCCTCCGGCATCGAGATCGGCCGCCCCAACGATACATTTCACCGTCTTCGCATCGAATCTGTCTTTGGCAAGATGACCGTGCTCGCAACTGACGGTTATCTACCTTACCCCTATGGCCACGAGACGACGGGTTACGAGGTCTCCGATCTTGCCGCGACGCTCGACAAGGCCAAGGCGAACGGCGCAACTGTCCTCGTCGATCCCCATACCTCGGACAGACGTAAGGCGGCGATGGTCGAATTCCCCGGCGGTTATGTCGCCGAGATTCATTCGCTTTCCTCGCAGTGAGGGCTTGGGGAAATCCTGCCGGTACGAAGCCGTTACCTGAAGGGCATGTATCCAGATACTACTGGACAGCAGCTGCTCGTGTCGCTCGGGACATTCTGCCGCAGCGAGTTCAAGGATAGATATTTGCGATCGTCACGAGCCTGACGCTATAGATCCTAGGAATATTGGGGGGCCAAATGCAAGCGACCGCACTCGACTTCAATTCCGAGCTACATGCACGGCCGTCAATCTATTTCTCCGGCCCCGCCATCGTCGAACATATAGCATTGGCAGGAACTGCGTCCACGGCCCACCATCCAAACCATCGTACCATTGAGGCCGATGATGAATTGGCTGGTGCGTCAACACAGGTCGAGTTTCACACGGAATTCGTTACCGTGACGAGGGTTACCCCTCTTGAAAGGGAACCGCGGGAATGGCCGGGCAGTAACCTTTCGACAGAAGAGGCCGCGCGACTGGCCGGACTATCGGACTGGTCGTTTATTTGCCGATTGGAGATCCTTGTCTGCGGGGCGGCACCAGCTGAACTGGGACCGTTTCTATCGGCATTCCATTTTGGCGACACTGCCGCGTCTACGATTGGCGGCGGGGCGGCGCTGGTATGCTCGGATTTTCGTGTTGGAGACAATAGTTCGAGCCGAGCCATTCTCTTCAACAGCGATCTTAACGCCTATCGTCTCGGGCGGATGATCCGGCGGGTCTATGAGATCGAGACTTACCGTGTCATGGCGTTGTTGGGTCTTCCGGACGCCAGGCGGCTTGGCCCGGCTCTTGGTGGATACGACCGAAAGCTCGTCGAACTGACCAATCGTCATGCAACAACCTCTGCAGAAGAGCACAAGCGTCTTCTCGATGAGATCTCGCAACTTTCAGCCGAGGTGATTTCCGCGGCTGCGCAGACGCGGAATCGATTTGGCGCGACGGCAGCCTATGCCAAGATCGTCGAGGAGCGCATCGTCGAATTGCGGGAAACGCATGTACCGGGTTTCCAGCGCTTCGGAGTGTTCGTCGCCCGACGGTTCAAGCCGGCGGTGAGAAGTTGCGAGGCGACGGCCCTGCGGCTGGAGCAGCTTTCGCACGCGACCATGCATCTGATTGATTTGCTGCAGACCCGAATCCAGGTCGATATTGAAGTGCAAAATGCGGTCCAGATCCAGGCGATGGCCGAGCGGGCAGAAACGCAGGTGAAGATCCAGAGGGCAGTAGAGGGACTGTCGATCATTGCGATCAGCTATTATCTTCTAAGCTTGATCAAGGTTGCATTCGAAACCGCCGATCACGCTGGCCTTCATATCGATCCGATCTACATGCTGATTTCGATTCCGGTTGTCATCGGCGCAGTTGCTCTTGCAATCCTGAGGGTAAGGCACGCGCTCAAATCATGAGTTCGCTTTGGTGAAGCGCAGCACCGACAGAGCGGTCTAGCTGAAATGCTGATGTCGTAGCTCTGTCCCTGCGGGCTTCTTCTCCTCATCGAACGCAAATGGGAGATGACGGTTGAGAATAATTGACGTCAGCGAACGGCTGTTACCCATATCCAGATATACCGATCATGCCTTGCCTACCGGGGACTGACCACGAGCATTGCCGCCGTGACCACGAATAAGCAGCGAGACTGCAAGCCTGTCGTCGGATACGGCTATACCTCCGTCGGCGGGTTCGGGCAGAGCGGTCTGATCCGCAAGCGCTTTGCGCCGCGCCTCTTGAATGCATCGCGGGATCTGCTCATGAACAACGCCGGTGACAATATCGATCCGTTCCGAGCGTGAAAGGCAACGATGACCGGTGAAAAGCGCGGTGGCCATGAACCTCTACGATTTGGACCAGGGGCTTGCTGCGGCGTCGGTGCTCGCCCCGTTTGGCCTCCGCTGGTTCGAAGACGCCTGCAATCCCTTGGACTTTCCAGTTCAAGCCCGCATTGCTGAACGTCTATGCCGGCCGGCTTGCTGCCGGCGAAGCTCTGGTTTCGCTCGCGGAAGCCAAGCTGCTGGATCGTCACGCAGGGCTACGCCGTGTGCGAGATGTCCTCGTCTTCGATCCTGTCCATTGCTACCGCCTTCCCGGATATATCGACATTGTCGATCATCTGACGTCACTCGGCTGGGATCGCAATTCCTTCTGGCCGCTTGGCGGGCACTTGTTTTGCCTGCATGTGGTCGCAGCGATGGGGCTTGCCGGGGCGGAATTGACGCCGTTCGCCTTTTACCCATTCAGCGGCCTGTTTACCGGAGCGATGATCGGTGAAGGGCGGTCAAATCCTCCCGATATTCCAGGCATCGGGGTTGAATTAAACGATGGTGCCAGGCGCGCGTTCAAGACTTTGGCGTGACCTAAACCGTGGAAAGCTGGATCCATCCCAGCAGCTATCAGTCACGTGGCTGTATCTTGCTCCACCACGAACGAAAGCAGGATACACATCGCAAAAGCCGCGGAACAATGCCGACCGCGAAGATTGCAATCGCCAGGGAGCAGGAGATCAGCGGCCTGGAGTTCAAAGTCACCCAGCCACTGCCGCAAGGCGCGACAGCGGCTGGGTCGGCCGCCGTCACCTTTGGGGCATGTCGGTGACGGGACGACTGCGGGTAACCCGATTAGATGGGGAGGCTCTCTGCTTGCGCGCCTCACGCGCTTGCCACGGTCTCCGCCCTGGAAAAGATGCGATCGAGCGAGGGCGCCAGGCGCAAGAGCTCGCGCGTATAGCCATGCTTCGGCGCGGAAAACAGGGTTTCCGTGTCTGCGAGCTCAACGATCTCGCCAGCCTTCATGACCGCAACCCGGTCGCACATCTGCCGGATGACCGCGAGGTCATGGCTGATAAAGAGGATCGACAGGCCGGCAAGGTCGCGCAGATCTTTCAAGAGATTGAGGATCTGGGCCTGGACAGAGACGTCGAGCGCCGAGGTCGGTTCATCGCAGATGAGCATTGTTGGTCGTGGCCCCAGCGCCCTGGCGATCGCGATGCGCTGACGCTGGCCGCCTGAAAATGCATGTGAGAAGCGCGCGCCGGCTTCACCCGGCAGGCCGACGGCCTCAAGCAACGTCCTTGCGTCCAGTCTCGCTTCCTCTTTATTCGCCGCAAGCCTGTAGAAGAGGATGGGCTCGGCGATCGCCGAATTGATCCGCAGGCGCGGATTGAGTGCCGAATATGGATCCTGAAATACCATCTGCATCGCGCGGCGGACGGATTGATCGCGGCTGCCGGCAAGGGGCTTTCCCTGAAAGTCGATGTCGCCCGAGCTCTGTGGCACCAACCCGGCGATCGTATTCGCGACGGTGGTTTTGCCGCAACCGGACTCGCCGACGAGACCGAAGATTTCGCCGCGACGGACGTCGAAGGATACGTCCTTCACGGCCTTGAAGATCGAAGACTTGCGGCCAGCCAGGAGCGAGCGCTTTCCATATTCCACACAGAGATTGCGGATGTTCAGCACGATGTCGTCGGTCGTTTCCGCGCCGGTTTCGACGCTCTTGCGGCGCACGCTTTCACGCGCATCGAGCGTGACCTTGGTTTCCTCGCTTGGAACCGGCAGGCGGTCGAGCCTGACATCGATCGGCGGAACGGCAGCAATCAGCGTGCGGGCATAAGGCGCCTTCGGCGCGGTCAGCACCTCGCGCGTTGGTCCGCTCTCGACCACACAGCCGTTCTGCATGATGGTCACGCGGTCGGCGATTTCGGCGACGACGCCCATATTGTGCGTCACGAGCAAAACGCCGACCCGGCGCTCGTTGGCGAGATCGCGAATAAGTTTCAGGATCTGCGCCTGCACAGATACGTCAAGCGCCGTGGTCGGTTCGTCAGCGACGAGCAGTTTGGGACTGCAGGCAAGCGCAGTGGCGATGACAACGCGTTGGCGCTGGCCGCCCGACAACTGATGCGGATAGCTGCCCAATCGCCGTTCCGGTTCCGGAATGCCGACGGCCCGCATCAGGTCGAGCGCACGGGCGCGGGCTTCGCGGCGGCTGATGTTCAGATGCGTCAGCATGCCCTCGCATAACTGGCTCTCGACCGTAAACAGCGGATTGAGGCTGGTCATGGGATCCTGGAAGATCGCGCCGACATCGCGGCCGGGTACGATGCCTTCGGTGCGGCCGGTATGCACATCGATGGGCTTGCCGGCGATCACGATCGATCCGGCAGCGATCCGGCCCGGCGCCTGCAGCAGGCCCATGAGCGCATTGCCGACGGTGGTCTTGCCAGCACCGGACTCGCCGACCAGCGCGTGGATCTCGCCCGGAGCAATGGTCAGATTGACATCGTTAACCGCCGCCAGCGTCTCGCCATTGGCAAGGGGATACTCGACCCGCAATTTCCTGATGTCGAGGACAGGTGTCTGTACGTTTATCATCAGCGTGCCATCAGTTTGGGGTTGAAGCGATCGCGAAGATAGTCGCCAATGATATTGACGGCGAGAACGAGGATCACCAGAACGGTGGCTGGCATGACGGCAATCCACCAGAGGCCGGAAAATAGGAACTCATTGCCGATCCGGATCAACGTGCCGAGCGAGGGATAGGTCGGCGGCATTCCGGCACCGAGGAAGGACAGGGTCGCTTCGGTGAGAATGGCGCCGGCAAGGTTAATGGTGGCAATGACCATGACGGCGCTGATCACGTTCGGCAGGATGTGGCGGATCATGATGCGGCGCGACGGCAGTCCGATCACCTTAGCCGCGCGGACATAGTCCCGCGACACCTCGACCATGGAGGATGCCCTCACGGTGCGCGCATATTGCACCCACTCGTTGACGGCGATCGCAAAGACCAGGATGGCGGGGGCCCAGGTCAGAACGGTGTCGGCGCTCAGCTGCGCCTTGGCGACACCGCTGATGAGAAGCGCGACGAGGATCGTCGGAAAGCTGACCAGCACATCGGCAATGCGCATCACGACGCTGTCGACCCTGCCGCCGAAAAAACCGGCGATCAGGCCAAGAAGAACGCCCATCATGGCGGCGAACAGCACGGCTCCGATGCCGATCAGTACGGATATCCGCAGCCCGAACAGGATCACCGAGACGAGATCGCGGCCCTGATTGTCGGTGCCGAGCAGGAAGCGCGGATCACCGCCATCCATGAAGGCGGGCGGAATCTCCGCATCCATGAGCGAATAGGAGGAGACGTCACGCGGATCCATCGGCGCGATCATCGGCGCGAAGACCACAAGTACCAGCAGCGTCGCGAGCACCAAGCTGGCGATGATGACCGAAACCGGGGGGAGACGCTGGATGAGTTGAGCTTGCCTGGCCATTATCGTGTCCTCAGCCGGGGATCGATGAAGATGTAGAGAATGTCGACGACTGTGTTGATGAGAACGAACAGGAAGCCGACGAACAGGAGATAGGCGGATAGAACAGGAATGTCCGGGAAGCCGACCGCATTGGTGAAGAGCAGGCCCATGCCGGGCCACTGAAAGACCGTTTCGGTGACGATCGCAAAGGCGATGAGCTGGCCGATCTGCAAACCTGTTACGGTGACGACGGGCATCAGCGCGTTGCGCAGCGCCAGGCGCCCATAGATATAGGAGCGCGGCAGGCCGCGCGCGAAGGCGAAGCGGATATAGTCCGACGAGAGTACGTCGATCATTTCCGAGCGCACCAACCGCATGATGAGCGTCAACTGGAAAAGAGCGAGCGTGATCGATGGCAGGATGAGTGACTTCAATCCGGAGAGCGTCAGAAATCCGGTCTGCCAGAAGCCGAGATCGACGACATCACCACGCCCGGAGGAGGGCAACCAACGCAGATTGACGGCGAAAACGAGGATCAGCAGCAATCCTGTAACGAAGGTCGGCATTGAGATGCCGACAAGCGTCAAGGATTGGGTCAGCCGGGAAAGCGCTCCGTTTGGTTTCAGAGCGCAGACGACACCGAGCGGAATGCCAATGGCAAGCGACATGATCGTGGCGACAATCACCAATTCCAGCGTAGCGGGAAGCCGGCTCAGCAATAATGTGGCGACAGGTTGCTGATAGCGGAAACTTGTACCCAGATCACCATGCAATACGCGCCCGACGAAGTTGAGAAACTGGATAACGAGCGGCCTGTCGAGGCCAAGAACGGCGCGCAGAGCGTCCTTTTCGGCTTGGCTTGCGCCTTCGCGGACCATTGCGGCGACCGGGTCGCCGACGAACCGGAACATGATGAAGGCGATTGCGATCACAGCAACCATCACGAGGACGGCCTGCAGCAGCCTTGTCGTTAAAATCCTGATCATAGGAATAAACCTTACGGGCGCACGACTAGGCTCTGAGGCCCAAAAGAACGCGTTGCTTGACTGCATCCTGCCTTGCGGGTGATCCCGAAAACCTTGGTCCGGGATCACATGACGCAACGGAGCTATCGGTTCACTTCATCTGTGCGAACCAGGGACGGACATATTCGTCAGCGAACTGAGGAATATCGACCTTGTCGCTCATGGCCCAGGCGACCGGCTGTTGATGAAGCGGCAGATAGAGCGCCTGATCGTGGGCGATCTTGAATGCTTCCTTCAACATGTCGACGCGCTTGCCTTCATTGAGTTCGGTCGAAGCTGAGCGTGCCAATGCATCGATCTTGGGGTCAGAAAGACCGTTCGGATTGCTGCCGCCATAGGTGCCATCATTGGTGGCAAGCAGGGACTGCAGGACGCTATAGCCGTCCATCGGCGGCAGCGAGGCCCAGCCGAGTATGTAGACATCCAGATCACCCTTGTCCATGCGCGGGAAGTAGGTGGTCTTGCTTTCGACGGCGACCTCGGCCTTGACGCCGATCTTGGCCCACATGGAGGCGATCGCCAGGCAGATCTGCTCATCTGCGATATAGCGATCGTTCGAGCAATTCAGGCCGATCTTGAACCCATCCGGAAATCCGGCTTCCGTCATCAGTGATTTTGCCTGCGCCACATCGAAGGTGAGCGGAACGTCGATGGACTTGTCGTAGCCCGTGACCTCTGGCGCGACCAGCATGCCAGAGATGCGCGACTTGCCACGCATCAGTCGCTTCTGGATCGTGTTCAGGTCGATGGCATGCCAAAGCGCCTGGCGCACCTTGACGTTCAGGAGCGGATTGGGCTTGCCCGGCATGGCATGGAGCTCAGGCCGGAAGTTGAGGCCAAGGAAGATTTCGCGCAGCGACGGGTTCTCGACCACCTTCAGGCCGGGCGTGTTGCTGACGCGGTCGATGTCCTGCAGCGGGATCGGGGCGATCATATCCAGTTCGCCCGAAAGGAGTGCCGCGACACGCGTGGCATTCGACGCGATCGGGCGATATTCCACGCCAGTCAGATTGTGTTGGGGCTTGTCCCACCAGCTTGCATTGACCGCGAAAACCGACTTTGAATCCGGCTCGTAGCTGACGAGCTTGAACGGACCGGTGCCGTTGGCGTGATTGCTGGCGTAGGTGACAACGCCGGTCGAGGCGTTGCCGGGCTTCAGAGCGTCGTGCTGCTGCATCCACGGCTTGCTCATGATGTAGACAGCGGCAAGGTCGTTGAGCAGCAGAGGGTAGGGGCCGCGCAGAATGATGTCGACGGTATAGTCATCGACCTTTTCGGCGCCGATCACCGCAGGCAGGTTCTCGCGGTTGCGCGCGCCGGGGTCGATTTCGCGCAGGATGGTTGCGACGACATCGTCGGCATTGAAGGGCTGGCCTTCATGGAATTTTACGCCCTGCCTGAGCTTGAAGCGCCAGCGCGTCGGCTCGATGACCTCCCATGAAGTGGCGAGCGCCGGCTCGAGTTGCAGGTTCTTGTTTCTGCGCACCAGCGGATCGAACACCATGTGATGGACGCTTTGGGTGAAGCTGTCGACCTGAGCGTTCGGGTCATACGAGATGACGTCGCCAGCCGAGGACCAGCGCAGCGTCTTTGCAAGCACTGGCGTCGTCAGCGGCACGATGATGGCGAGCCCCGCCAACAGGGTCTTCAGATAATTGTTCACGCTATCCTCCCATATTACGTATACATTGTAATAGATTTTACGTATACGATTGCTCCCAAACTTTAGTATACATATGATGTGCACAGTTTCAAGATGCGGGGATCTGATTTCACGAAATGTCGTGGAAGACTCGCAATCATGTCGAAGGAGGAGGGCCGGATGACGAAATCGCTTCTGATCACAAATGGCGTTGTTGTCACAATGGATGCGGAGGGCCGCGTTCTTGAAAAGGCGGATGTCCTGATCGAGGACGGCCGTATCGTCTCTGTCGGCGATCCTCGGTCGGAAGCAGCCGCGACCGCTGAACGCATTGATGCGGCGGGCATGGTGGTGATGCCCGGCTTCGTCGACACGCATGCGCATGCCGGACATATGCTAACCAAGGGCTTAGGCGAGGATTCTGACCAATGGATGGAGATTACCGGCCGAATTTATGCGGAAGCTACCGATATCGAGTTCTGGGCGGCAGAGGCGGCGCTTTCGGCATTTGAGCGCATCAGATGCGGCACGACGACCGCAGCCCTACTGTTCGGCGGCGGTCCCGATATCATGCGAACCGAAACTGCGGACGCCGCTCACGCTCATCTCGAAGCGATCGCCGATATGGGGGTGCGCGAAGTGCTTGCCGTGGGGCCAAACCGGCCAAATGGCTCTCACCTATACCGCAATCATACACACAGATCGTATACAAATGTCGTCGTGGATCCGATGCGGCAATTGTCCGTATGCGCCGAACTCATCGACGCCTGGGCTGGCCGCAACGATTGCCTGCGGATTGCGGTGTCGCTTCCTGTGTTCGACGCGAACGAATTGGAGAATGAGATCGTATGTAATTTGTCACGGCAGGCCCGCGATCTTGCGCGCGAGAAAGGCGTGCTACTGATCCAGGATGGTCATCGCGAAGGTTCGATTGCCGCCAACGCAGCGGAGCTCGATCTTTTTGATCATCGCTCGCTGCTTGCGCATTGTATTGAACTCACCGCGGAGGATTTTGCCGTGTTGACGAGGACCGGCGCCAAAGTCGCACATAATCCAAGCGCCCTGATGTCGGTGTTCGGCCGCTGCCCGGCGCCGGAGCTGATGGAGGCCGGCGTGACGGTTTCGCTTGGCACGGACGCCGCCGCACCTGACCGGCCCTTCGATATGTTCCGCAATATGTTCCAGGCACATCGCTATCATGCTCGGCACTTCAAGGATGACGGGGTTCTGCCACCCATGCAGCTTCTGGAGATGGCGACTATCGAGGGCGCGCGTGCACTCTCGATGGATGAGGAGATCGGGTCGCTTGAGGTCGGCAAGCGTGCCGATATCATCCTCGTCAACATGAGGCAGCCACATCTCTTTCCACCGGCCAACCCGGTCCAGCGGCTTGCCCGCTTTGCCAATGGCGCCGATGTCGATACAACGATCGTCGGCGGTCAGGTCCTCATGCGCTCAAGGCGTCTGGTCCGGCACGACGAAAATGCGATCCTGGCACGTGCCGAGCGCGCCTTTCATCAGATGACGGAACGTATGGCGCTCGCATGAGGGCGTAGCTCAACCCGAGGATTGATTGGAGACTATGCAATGAACGAGCTTCTCATTCGCAACGTCAGCCCATTCGGTGGCGAGAGGACGGATCTCTACATCGTGAATGGCCGCTTTGCCGACAGTCGACCGGATAGAGCGGTGGCCGAGGTCGATGGTAGCAGTTGCATCGCCTTGCCCGGACTGGTCGAGGCGCATACGCATCTCGACAAGAATCTGATCGGTATGGATTGGTTCGAGAACCGCGTTGGCCCGACAAGAAACCAGCGAATAATCGCCGACCGGCGGGCGAAACAAGAACTTGGCATCGACGCACGCCGGCAAGCCGCCCAGCAGATCCTGCAAACGCTGGCCTTTGGTGTGCTGCATATCCGCAGTCATGTCGATGTCGACACGGAAATCGGCATTTCCAACATAGAAGGCGTCGTCGAGACGCGAAATGCCTTCGAAGATCTGGTCGATGTGCAGATCGTCGCCTTTCCTCAGAGTGGCATGCTGGTGCGGGATGGGACGCTTGATCTGATGGACGCGGCGCTGAAAGCAGGCGCCGACATTGTCGGCGGCATCGATCCGGCGAGCATAGACCGTGATCCGATACGCCATCTGGATGCAATCTTTGCGCTCGCGGAGCGCCATGGCAAGCCGGTCGATATCCATCTGCACGAGCCGGGCGACCTTGGCGCCTTCTGTCTCGAACTGATCATTGAGCGAACACGCGCCCTTTCGATGCGGGGCAAGGTCATGGTCAGCCACGCTTACTGTCTCGGCATGCTGGACGCGGGAAGGCAGCAGGCACTCATCGATCTGCTCGCTGCTGAAGGCGTCGCCATCATGACGGTCGGCAGCCCATCTGCGCCGGCGCTGCCGCTGCGGGCGATGCGCCGGACCGGAATTGTGCTGGCCTCAGGATCAGACGGCATCCAAGGCACGTGGGAACCATGGGGCAATGGCGACATGCTGGAGCGGGCTAGATATTTGGCGCAGCGCAATGGCATGACCAACGATACCGATCTGGCTGAGGCGGCGCGTATCTGCACCTTCGGCGGGGCGGAAGGTATCGCTCTTGCCGACTACGGTCTTTCGAGCGGATCTCATGGCGACGTCGTCCTCGTGCCCGCACGCACTCTAGCCGAAGCGGTCGCGCTGACGCCTCAGCGGCGAACGGTCATCCGCCGCGGTCGCATCGTGGTGCGCGATGGTGTGCCGAGCGATCAGCTTTCGCATGTGCAGGATCTGACTCGTTAAACACACCAAAGGCTTCGGACATGGCAAGAATGGTTCCTGCCCGCTGTCCGATTTGAGACGTTCTTCCTCGTTGGCCTTCTCGGATATTTCAGTTCAGGATGATCATGGCGCACAATTCCAATGACAAGAAGCAGAAATCGGCGGTCTCCAAGTCGGATGCCGTCTACCGCACTTTGAAGCGTGCTATCCTCGACCAGGCGCTGGCGGCAGGAACGAAGCTGCCGGAGGATTCGATCGGCGATCGCCTCGGCGTCAGCCGGACGATCGTTCGGCAGGCGCTTGCCCGGCTCAATGGCGAAGGCTTGATCGAACAGCGCCCGCACAAGGGCGCCTGCGTTGCTCAACCGAGCCTCGAGGACGGGCGCAACATCCTGGCGGTGCGCAGCGTCCTAGAAGCGATGGTGGTGGAAACGCTGGTCGGCAAGCTGACACCGCAGCAGATCCGCCAGTTGGAAGCGCATGTCGATGCAGAAGATAGTGCGAGGGCCAACAACGCCTCCACCTCGATCCAGCTTTCCGGCGAATTCCACGTGCTACTCGCCACATTGACCGAGAACGATGCGCTGTCACGCTATGTCACCGAGCTCGTTTCGCGCTCGTCGCTTATCCTTTCGCTCTACGGCCGCCCGCATTCCCCCGATTGTGCCGTCTCGGAGCACAGGGAGCTGATCGCAGCACTCGCCAGCGCCGATCGCGACAAGGTACGAACCTTAATGACGGATCACATCGAGGCCATCACCACCCGTGCCTTGTTGAAGGCGACACCGGAGAAGGACTTTCCGGACCTGTTGAGCGCTTACGCGCGTGAGGAGGGGCTGTAGTAGCCTGCTCACAACTCGCGAGTACCGCACATCCTGCTCTCGAGGAGTAGAAATGAGAGATGGCGTGGGCGGAGCGCTTTGTCGCTCCCTACGCGCGCAATTTGAGAGACAGCTGTTCGCCCACGAAATCCAGGAATACACGGGCCTTGGGTGCCAGATGTCGGTTCGATGGCCATAGGAGGCGCAGTGTTGTCGCGTCTCCGACATATCGATCAAGCACTTTCACCAGCGTACCGCGCGCGATGTCGTCCTCAACCGCGAAGTCGGGCAGAAAGGCCAGCCCGGCTCCCTGCCTTGCAAAGACGAGCTGCGGCTCAAGTGAATTGGTAATCGTTGCAGCAGGTAGCTCGATATCAATTGCGGCGTCGCCATCACGGAAGAGCCATCGAAGAAGCTTACCCGTCGCGATTTGCCGGTACATTATGCAGGCATGCTGTTTCAGATCCTCGGGGGTTTCTGGAACGGTGCTTTGATTGAGATAATCGGGTGCCGCGACGACGATCTGACGATAGGCGCCTACAACCCGCGACATCAGTCGCGAATCGGTCGCACGACCGGTACGCAGCACCACGTCAAAACCCTCATCGATCACATCGACCAGCCGATCAGAGCAATCGATGTCGAGCTCGATTTCCGTATAGCGTTTCTGAAATTCTGCCAGCATCGACATGAACGGCATCCCCGCCGATGGAAGACTGAATTTAAGCTTGCCGCGTGGAGCCTCGTGGATTTGAGCAAGGTCCAGTTCGGCAGCCTCCATCTCGGCCGCAATGCGCCGGCAGCGTTCGAGAAACAGACGGCCCTCAGGCGTGAGCGTGACGCTGCGTGTCGATCGGTGGAAGAGCTTCGTCTGTAAGCGTTCTTCCAAGCGCAGGACGGCCTTGCTTACGGCCGACGCCGAAATGCCAAGTCGGCGGCCGGCCTCGGTAAAGCTTCCGGAATCGGCAGCCTCCGTGAATGCGGCCAGGGAGCCAAGACGATCCATACCAACTCCATAAGCGACAAATATTCATAAGTGAAATGAATTGAAGCATATTTTTCATTTAAAAGCGACCCTTTACCCTTTGCCGTCGAAACAGGCGCTCGGCTGAGCATCGCTATGTGATGACTGCCCCAACGGCTGGCGCTGTCCCGCAGATCTATTAAAGGAACACTCAAATGACGAGAAGTCAGGCTCCGGCCATTCGCACTGATGACCCACCTGCCGGCAGCTCCTGCCAAACGGACAAGCTGCCGCTCGCGGGATTGCTCACGCTTGCAGGTGCGGCTTTCATGACGCTCATGACGGAAATCATGCCGGCCGGACTGTTGTCGTCGATGGCAAAGGGCCTGAGCATCTCCGAGAGCCTGACGGGTCAGTTCATCACCGCTTTTGCTTGCGGTGCATTGATCGCAGCCATTCCTGTAACGGCCCTGACCCAAGGTGTGCGCCGCAGGCCATTGATGCTTGCCGCGATTGCCGGGTTCGCCGTCGTCAATCTGATCACCGCGCTGTCAACGAACTATGTGATCTCATTGATGGCGCGTTTCGCTGCGGGTGTATTCGGCGGTGTGGTTTGGTCATTGCTCGCCGGATATGCCGTCCGCATGACGCCGACGCATCTAGGCGGGCGGGCAATCGCGATATCCGGCGCCGGGGCTGCGGTCGCCCTCGTGCTCGGAGTGCCCGCCAGCACCCTTCTTGGTCGGATCATCGGTTGGCAAGGTGCTTTCGGCATCATGTCGGCAACCGCCGTTCTTCTGATCGTCTGCGGCCTCGCCGTCCTGCCCGATTTCCCGGGCCAGAAGAAGGGTGAACGTCCGTCCCTTGTCACCATAGTCTTGACGGCCGGAATTGGACCGGCGCTCCTCGTCGTCTTCACCTTCGTGGCGGCGCATAGCATTCTCTATGTCTACATCGAGCCATTTCTCGGGTCGGTTGCTCCGTCGAGAGATGCGGGTACGGCTCTCCTCATCTTCGGACTGGGTTCTTTTGTGAGCCTGTGGTGCGTCGGCGCAACTGTCGATCGTTGGCTGCGTCCTCTCATCGCTGCAAGCGTCGCCATCTTCGCTTTTGCTGCATTGCTGCTCGGCATTTGCAGCGCAATGCCGGCGATAATTTATCCCGCCGTTTTCGCATGGGGGCTGGCGTTCGGCGGCTTTGCGACGTTGACGCAAACCATATTGGCGCGATTTGCCGGCAACACTGTGGATGTTGCCTTGTCAATGAATACGACTGTCTGGAATTGCGCCGTTGCCGCCGCCGGGGCTGCGGGCGGAATATTGCTCGATGAAATAGGCCCGACATCCTTCCCGTGGGTTATCATTGCGATGCTGGCCGTGTCTTTCGGCGTGGTGGTTCTCGGGGTCAACAAGGTCCTGGCACGAGATGCTTGCTCAAACTGACCACAGCAATGACTGAATGAGTTTCGACGCGGCAAGGCCGGACACGGGAACCTGCGTGTGGCCTTGCCGTAGTCCGTCTGGTCCGGGGCGCTATCCCGGCAGAGCAGAGAGCGAAGCGTGAGTGCTTTTCAGCTCTGAATATTCGCTGAAGCCGTGCTTGCCGAGCTCGCGGCCGACACCGCTCCGTCTATGGCCGCCGATTGCCAGCTGCGGAGCGCCGCCACCCATGCCGTTGATCCAGCTTCGGCCTGCTTTGATACGACGGATAGCCTGGAACGCGGTCGACAGGTTCATCGACCAGACACAGGCGGAACGACCGTAAGGCGCGTCATTCGCGTTGCGAATGGCCTCCTCTGCGGTCCTGAAGAGAAAAGTGGTCAATACCGGGCCAAAGATCTCGTCCCAGGCAATGGCCGTTTGCGGGATGACGTCTGTGAAAATCGTCGGAGGGTACAAGGCTCCGGCGTCGGAGAACTTGCTGCCGCCAACCAGTAGCTGCGCTCCGCCAGCCTTGCCTTGCTCGACATATTCAGCGACCTTGTCCAGATGCGCAGGGTGAATGAAGGCCTCGATCACTATCTGCAGGAGCCCGGCGTTGAACTTGCTCCCGGCTTCATTGACGCTCTCGAGGTCGCCTACGATCTCATCGCAAGGCATCCACAGGCAGGCTCACTGCGATTTGGATATGATTTGGGACTACCTGAGCTGCGTAGTATTTCCCTACAGCGATATCCCTATATCGCTTTCTACCGTGATCAACCGGACCATATCGATGTCCGGCGCGTGCTTCACGGCGAGCGGGATATTTGCCCGGACAATACATGAATCAGATAGCCACTGACGATCAGAGCCGTTTAGCGATCCAGGCTGCCTAATAACTTTGAATGCTGGTCGATACGGTGGTTAGATCGAAATCGCTCGATCGACCTGATCCGCGCTCGCGCTATTTCGGATCCTCATACGAATATTGCGCGCACATCTGCCCGTTGCTCTTGGGGGCTCGCTCGCTCGTGAAGACGGCAATTGCGGTCGTTCCCTCACCTTCGGCCCATGTTGCGACAAAGGTGACATCGCCTGAACCGCAGAGCTGGTTGTCGTTCTGAAGTTCAGGATCAGCAGGTTCTTTGACGCGATATACGGATGCCGGCACAGAGCGGCCATCCACATTGAAATGATCCGCGACAAGGTCGGAGAATTCCAGCGTCTCGCCGTTTTCGAACTTGATGCTGAAATCATCCATCCAGACATCGCCGGTAACACTGATGGCGGTATTGCTCATTGCCGTATAGTGGTCCGCCTGCTGGGCGAAAGCGGCTGTGGCCATGAGGATGCTGAGGACGCTGGAAAGGAGAAGGCGGCGCATTTTAATCCTTGAGGGAATCACTGAGGGTCTTGGTTTCTCGCAAGCATCGCATCTTTTGCTTCAATCGCAGAGGCTCATTTTGAGTAGCTTCGTGCTTTGTCACTCGCGGATCTCGAACTCATACCTGGATATTGAGAGCTTGGTCGAAGGCGTCAGATCGTGCCAGTCACCCTAGGGTGGGGTCCAGCCTGTCGCGCAGCCAGTCTCCGACAATCGATACCGACAATGTGGTGAGCACTATGATGACTGCGGGCGTCAACATGATCCATGGGGCCGACTGAATGTAGTCGCGACCATAGCCGACCATGTTGCCGAGGCTCGTTTGCGGCGGCTGAAGGCCGATCCCGAGGAAGGAGAGGCTCGATTCGAGCAGGATGACACCAGGAATATTGAGCGTCATAGCGACGATGATGGTTGTCGCGATATTGGGAAGAATATGCCTGAGATAGATGCGCGCCGGTGATGCGCCGATGTCGCGCGCTGCCACGGCATAGCCTCGCGCGTTGGCCGATATGGCAAGGCTGCGCGCAATGCGGGTGTTGACCTCCCAGCCGTTGAGGCCGAGCAGCAGCACGAAGATAACAAGTGAATTGCCAAAAAACGCCAGTACGGCAATGGCAATGATCATGAAAGGCATGGCTAGCTGGGCATCGACCAGCATCAGGATCACCTGATCGACCCAGCCGCGAAAATAGGCAGCGAGAAATCCGAGCGTCACGCCGATAATAGTGGTGATGATGGTGGCTGCCACCGCGATGATGATCGATATTCGGATCGAGGCTATGACGCGGGAGAAGACGTCACGTCCCAGTTGGTCCGTACCGAGGAGGTGCTCGAACGTGCCGCCAAAAAGGGCAGGCGGGCGAAGGCGCGCAAGGACGTTGGTGGCCATGAAATCATAGGGCGTCAGCCAATAGGCGAATAGCGCGACGAAGAGCATCAGCGCGAGCCAGAAGATGGCGATCAACACCAGCGGCGGCCAGGTCGAAAAAAAGACATCGAGGCCGCTTTTTCGCTGCACCATGCCGCCTGGGGCAGCTGCGTTTTCGACTTCTGCAGTCATCGGCAATGCTCCTAAGTTTCGACCTGGTGCGGGGTGCGCATACGCGGGTCGATGACGCCGTAGAGAAGATCAACCGTAAAATTGGATATGACCATCATCACGCCGATCAGCAGGAGGATCACCTGAACCACGGCAAGGTCGCGAGAGGTGACCGATGAGATCAGCAGGCGACCAATCCCGGGCCATGAGAACACGCTTTCGACCACGACAGCGCCGCCAACCATCGAGCCAAGCATAAACCCGAAGATGGTGACGATGGGCACGGCCGCATTCGGCAGGACATGGCGAGTGACGATCTTCCCCCATGGTACGCCCTTGGCACGGGCGGTCCTTACGAAAGGCTGTCCGAGCACCTCGACCATGGCCGAGCGAGCGTAACGCGCAATGACCGCTGCCCCGGCGATGGATAGTGTCACGATGGGCAATACCATGTGCAGCGGGGTCGCATAGCCCCCCGATGGCAGCCAACGCAATTGTACCGCAAAGATCAGCGCCAATACAAGGGCAAGGACGAAGGTCGGCACGGTAAAGCCTAGCACCGAGATCGACATGATCAGCCGATCGAACACAGAGTTGCGATAGAGTGCAGCGGTAATCCCGGCAAGAAGGCCAAGCGCTGTCTTCAGCACCAGTGTCGGTGCCATGACGGCAAGCGTTGCTGGAAGCCGGTCGAGTACGACATCAAGCGCTGGCCGGTTCTCTCGCATCGAATTTCCGAGATCGCCGTGCAGTACGGCGCCCAGATATTTATAGAATTGCACCCAGATTGGCTGATCGAGACCCCATTGGCGGCGGAATGCCTCGATGACCTCGGGCGGCGTCGTGGCGACATCGAAAAACCGGCTGAGGGGATCGCCAGACAGGCGCATCACAAAGAAGGCAAAGGTAACGATGATGAACAGCGTCATCAGCGCCCGCAACAACCTGGAGAGAACGAACTGGGCCATGCTCAAATCGCCTCGATACCGGAGGGGGAGGGATCGTTGACTAGGTGACACGCCACTGCTCGCCCGCCCGTTTCGACTAGATTGGGACGGATGGATCGACAGGTGGCGCGCATCTGCGGACAGCGGGTATGGAATGGACAGCCGCTCGGGACGTTCACCGCACTCGGCGGATCTCCGTTCAGGACGATGCGACTGCGCCTGCTGCGTCCGGGTACAGGTACTGCCGAAACGAGCGCGCGGGTATAGGGATGAGCCGGGTTGGCGAAGATGTCTTCGACATCCCCGATCTCAACGATGCGTCCGAGATACATCACGGCGACTCGCTCGGCGATCTGACGGATCACCTTGAGGTCATGGCTGACGAA
This sequence comes from Rhizobium sp. BR 314, assembly GCF_047445805.1. Taxonomy (NCBI): domain Bacteria; kingdom Pseudomonadati; phylum Pseudomonadota; class Alphaproteobacteria; order Hyphomicrobiales; family Rhizobiaceae; genus Rhizobium; species Rhizobium sp. BR 314. Next base: position 116,962 of record NZ_JARWLA010000011.1, read on the forward strand.
GACGCCGGTAAAGCCGATGCGGGCTCGAATATCCTCAAGCAAGTTGAGAACCTGCGCCTGCACCGAGACATCGAGCGCTGACACGGGCTCGTCGAAGACAAGCAGTTCCGGGTTGAGGACGAGCGCGCGTGCGATGATGACACGCTGGCGCTGACCGCCGGACATTTCATGCGGATAGCGACTGCCATGATGGGCTAGCAGGCCGATCTGCCCCATGACGTCTGCGACAAGCATTTTGCGGTCGGCGGCTGAGAGGTCCGGCCGATGGACGATGAGCGGTTCTTCGATCTGGTACCCCACAGGAATGCGGGGGTCGAGCACTGCAAGCGGATCCTGGTAGACCATCTGCATGTGCCGGCGCATGCGGCGCCAATTGGCGTCTACCCTGGCGCTGACCCTTTCGCCACCAAAGCGGATCTCGCCGCTGCTTGCTGGAATATGTCCGAGCAGCAACCGGGCGGTCGTCGACTTGCCGCAGCCGCTCTCGCCGACGATGCCAAGCATTTCGCCGGGTGCGACGTTGAAGGAAATCCCATCGACGGCTTTCAGCCGTTTGGTCGCGGAAAACAATAGGCCGCGTTGCCGCAGCTTGAAACTACGGCTCAGATTTTGGACTTTGAGCGCGCCTTTCACAAATAGACTCCTGCTGCGGCATGGATCGGCATGCTTGAGGGTGCAATGAGCATGCAGGCGGCGCGATGCTTAATCTGGCCGCCTACGGTGCGGAGCATCGGCACGGCAAGCGAGCAGGCTTGCGTTGCGAGGGAACAGCGAGGGCCAAAGGGGCAGCCGGTAGGCAGCCGGTCAGGCGGCGGCACCGTGCCTGGGATGGCAGTCAGCCTGCGGCGCGGCCCTTCAAGGTCAGGCAGAGCGGCGATCAGGCCGCGCGTATAGGGATGAGCAGGCCTGGCGAATAACGCTTTTGTCGGCGTGTCCTCGACGACCCGGCCGCAATACATGACGACGACGCGCTCGGTCATTTCCGACACCATGCCGAGGTCATGAGAGATCAGCACGAGCGCCATGTTGCGCTCGCGCCGCAAATCATCGAGCAGGTCGAGGATCTGCGCCTGAATGGTCGCATCCAGCGCCGTCGTCGGCTCGTCGGCGACCAGAAGTTGAGGATCTCCGGCCAAGGCCATGGCGATCATCACGCGTTGGTTCATGCCGCCGGAAAACTCATGCGGATATTCGCTCATCCGGCGCGAGGCATTGGCAATGCCGACACGGTCAAGCAGGCGTTCAGCTTCTTTGCGGGCTTCCCCGCCATGCATGTTCCGATGTAGCGCCAGGGCTTCGGTCAATTGCCAGCCGACCCGGTGCAGTGGATTGAGCGAACTGGCGGGATCCTGGAAGATCATGGCCACGCGTCCGCCGCGGATCGCATTGAGTTCCGGCTCGGCCAATCCGAGCACTTCACGGCCGTCCAGTTTCACCGAACCTTCGACCCGGGCATTGGCGCCAAGCAGACCGAGGCTTGCCATCCAGGTGATCGACTTGCCGCAACCACTCTCGCCGACAATGCCAAGCGTCTCGCCACGCCGAACGGACAGGCTGACGCCGTGCAGCGCACGCGCGACATGATGCCGGCCACTGAAATCGACGCATAGATTAGAAATTTCAACAAGCGGGACAGCGTCAGCCATGTTGCGGTTCCATCTGCTGCTCGCGCAGCGCGCGCAAGGCGTTACGATCGATGGTGATGAGATGCCGCGCGACACCCTCGAGCACCACGCAGCTCAAAACACCGGTGGCGTAGATTCCCGTGTCGACATTGATGCGATTGGGGAGGCTTTCAACGGAAGCACCTGACGTGTGACCATGCACTACGACCTTCCCGAAGTCGGTCGTGGAAGTCAAAAACCGGTCGCGGATCCATGTCAGATCTTCCTTGCGCTGGTCCGCGAGACTGCGGTCGGGATTGACACCCGCATGGGCGAAGAAGTAGCCGCCCAGTTGATAGGATAGCGGCAGCCCGGCAATGAAGTCTCTGTGCTGCTGCGGCATGCGGGCGATCAGCGCCAATCGCACGACCTCGGCCGCCGCCGGATTGGCCATGGCGCGCAGCACCTCCTCGGGAGAGAAGCCATAGGATGCAAGGGTCTCGAGCCCGCCCTTGCGGCCCCAGAGCGGCAAAATGGTCGCATCGGTTAAGAACTCGTTGAGCCAGGCATCATGATTGCCGCTGAGGCAGACGACGCAAGTCCTTTCGTCGGCTTCACTTTGCTGGGCAGCGACCCGTTCGATGACCGATCGGGAATGCGGACCACGATCGATCAGATCACCGAGATAAACGATGACTGCACGTGCAATCGGATGCAATGCACGATCGGCATCGATGGCCACCTGCATGGCCAGCAGGTGATCGAGATGGCCGTGAATGTCGCCGATGGCATAGATGCGCACATTCTTGGTATCGGCCGGCGATACATCGCGAAAATGGTTCCAGCCGCCACGGCTCAGGTCGATCGGGAGGGGCTGCCGCATGAAAGGGTTGGTCACTAAATTCGTCCTGCAGGTCGGGAATGCCGCGGGCGGGCGCGGATGCGCCCGCCCGCTCGGTCTCTTTAGTTTTTGACGGCGAAATGACCGGGCGTGAAATCCATCGCGAACATGGCGGATGGTGCCCATTCGATGTTTGCCTTCTTGCCGTAGAGAATGGCGTTCTGGTGCAGAACGATCATGCCGGGATCCTCATTCTCGAGGATGTCGAGTGCGCGGGAGAAGGCCTTCTTGACTTCGGCACGGTCGGTGGAGGTGTTGAGCACGTTGCAGAGGGCATCGAATTCGTCGTTTTGCCACATGCCGCCCTTCGGATTGGTCTTGGAGTTGTAGACGCCGTTCGGGCAATTATTGGCGAGAAGTGCTGCCGGAAACGCAAAATAGGCCGTGTTCGAGAGATCCTGCATCATGCGGTCGGGGCTCGGGTCATTGGGATTGTCGATGACCGAGAAATCGATATTGAAGCCGATGGCCCGCAGATTTTCGAGGTTATACTGTGCGATGGTCAGTTCGTTGGGGTAGTAGTTATTGTGAACGCGATAGGTGATCGCCTCGCCCTTGTAGCCGGACTCGGCCAGCAGCCGCTTAGCGAGCTCCGGATCATAGCTTGAGGTCTGGTGACCGGTGGCGAACAGATCCCCGAATAGCGGATGCTGGAAGCCTTGCGGCACTGCAGTCCGACCGCCCCAGAGCGCGTCGACAATAGTCTTGCGGTCGATGGCGTGGCTGAGCGCCTGACGCACCTTGACGTTCTTGAGCGGGCCATTGTTTTCATCAAGCGCAATGAAGCGAACATTGGCGACTGGGCCGCCGACGACTTTGAAATCGGAGGATCCCTCGATCATCGGAACCTGATCGGAACCGACATCGGATATAATGTCATATTCGCCCGACATAAGACCGTTCACGCGGCTGGCGGCTTCCGGCACGATAAGGATATTGAGCTTGTCGATCGGAGGCTTACCGCCCCAGTAGTCGCCATTGGCGACCATATGAACGGCTGAACCGGGCTCCAGCTTTTCAACCTTATAGGGGCCGGTTGCGATCGGCTTGGCTGCCCAGGCGTTCCAGCTTGCAGCTTCCATAAAGCCGCGCCTGGAGATGACACCGGCATAATTGACGCGGGCGAGGCGGGCTTCCGTGTCAAGCGTCGCCTTCTTCATGACGATACGGACGGTGAGGTCATCGACCGCTTCGACATGGTCGAGCAATGGCCATTCGGAGGCGCGGCTGGCGGCAACGGTCGCCGGCGGCACGATACCCTTGCTGCCGTCGACGCGGGTGAAGGTGGTTTCGCCCTTGTCGCGAGCCGCGATCTGCGCCGGCAGCAAGCCAAAGCGCTCGTCGGAGAAGGAGAAGGCAACATCCTTGGCGGTCATGATATCGCCGTTGTGGAACTTGACGTTCGGACGCAGCTTGAATTCGAGCGTCTTGTCGTCAATCCACTTCCATTCGGTGGCGAGCCCCGGCTTGAAAGCGAGCTTGGGGTCTTGCAGATTAAGGGCAATAAGCTGTTCGAATACCGAATTCTGGAATTTGCGCGCCGCCGTACCGTTGTTCTCGTTGATTTCAATCGAACCGGCCGTGCCCATGGACTGGACGGCAACGTTGATGGTGATATCCCGAGCCAGTGCAGATGAAGCAGCGCCGAGGAAGAGGCTGCTTATCAAGGCAGCTCGAGCGAAGGTCTTAAAAGTCGTGTGCATTGAGGTCTCCGGTGAGGCCGCTTGCCCGCGGCATGGCTTCGCCGTGATCCGCCGAAGAGGATTTCGACAGGCTGGCGCGATCGATGGACGCCGCGAGATAACCCGCAGCGCGATGGGTCCTAGAAACGGTACGCGTTATTCGGCTGGCGATCCGACAAGCCTTGTCGACTGGTTGGAAACCATAGTTGCCGGCGAGGCCCAAGCCTCGTCGACATAGCTTTGTGATCCGATGCGACCAAAGCGCAGATGTGAGGCCTTGCCCTGCGCTGTGGCCGTAAACTCTTCAATGACCGGCGCGGCAACTACCTCACCGTGATCCAGCAGCTCATGCATCACGCGACCGGTCATGGTGTCCGGCGCTGTGACGCCCAGCATATGCAGGCTCGTCGGGGCAAGGTCGGTAATGCCGGTGCGGGTGGTGATGACCTGACCGCCGGCCTTGAGGCCTGCGCCATCGGCAATCAGCACGGCCGTCAGCTCGGCCAGATGCATGCCGCCATGGGTGCCGCCGCCGACGTCGATCTTGTAGTTGCCGACATCGCAGACCGACCTGCCGGGTATTCCGAATTCGTTCGGTTCGTCGTCGCCGGCAAGGTTGAGATAAAGATCAGGGGCGCGGTAGTGCGCGGCGCCGGTCAGCTCCAGCGCCAGCGTTCCCTCGATCGTTCCAAGCGGCGAGCCGGGCTCGATGGCTCGGGTGAAGCTTGCGCCATACCAGTCCTGAGCGACGAGAGCATCGAAGGCCGCCTGCAGCAGTCCCTTGTCGTATCGACGCAGCCACAGGCCGGGAGCGCGACCGCGGCGGAAGATGATGTCTATGCCGTCGTCGAAGCGTGTGGCCGCACGAATGCCGGCCGCCTTGAAGGCATCATCGAGATTGATGAAGCGCGATGATGTCGAGTGACCGTGATCGGACGTGATGAAGACGGCGATCGCCTCGCGCTCCGGCTGATGCTCACGCCAATCGAGGAGAGCACCGATTGCCGCGTCGCATTGGCGCAGGCTTTCTAGCTGCCCCTCGGCGCCGAGGCCATGGAGATGAGAGGCGCTATCGACCTCGGTCAACCAGATGATCGAAGCACTCGGCTTTCTGGCCGGCCAGATGGAATTGACAAAGATATCGATGGCCTTTGCCTCGGCGCCGCGTTCGAAGCCGGTACTTGGGACCTTGTGGCGCGCCATGATGTCGATGGCGAGATCATGCGGAAAGGCGAGCTGGGGGTGGCGGACATTGAAGCCGATTTGACCGAAATCCGCTCCCTTCCAATTGAGTGCCGTAAAGGAACCTTGACCGCTTGACGTGACGACAGCGAAGGACTTGCCGGCTTTGGCGAGGGTTTCGCTGAGATTGACCGTGCGCACCATGCCGCCGGCGTAATGCGCCTCGCCATAGCGCCAGTCATGAATGGTGTCGGTACCGGCAAGTCTGCCGCCGCCGCTACGCGCGTAGAAATCATTACCCAGCACGCCCGTACTTTCGGGTCTTGCACCATTGGCAAGCGCCGACAGCGCGCCGCGCGTTTCGCTTGGAAACACAGTGCGATGATCGCTACTGACAACGCCCCTTTGCTTGAGGGCATGAAGGTTCGGCATGGTCAGGGCATTGATCTGGTCGGGCCTAAGCCCATCAACGCCAAGAATGATGACGTGGGCGATATCACTCATGGTCATGCGCCTCTGCTGCAGGAAGTGAATTTACCGCTGTGTCCGGGTAAAGCACGTTGGTACCGGCTTCCGCGAGCAAAGCGGTAAAATGGGGGGCAAGTTGTTCGTCGGTGACGAAAGTGCCAATGTCCTTGAAGGGTATTGATTGGTAGCGACCCGGTGCGCCGATCTTGGTGTGGTCGGCCACATAGATCGCGTCGCGCGACTGGCTGACGATCTGCAGCTTAAGCCGCATATTGTGGCGGGTTTCCTCCACAAGGCCGAAGCGCTCGTCGAGACCGTACACGCCAACGATGGAAAGATCGAAGCTGCAATTTTCGATCGCATCGAAAACCTCGTCTCCCATCAGCATCTTGGCTGACGCGTTATATTCGCCGCCGGTGAAATGAACGCGGTGACGCTGACCTGCCTGCAACGCTTCACCGATAGCCGGCATATTGGTCATTACCGAAACCGTCGGACCATCGCGCATCGCCTCTGCAACAGCCAGCACCGACGAGCCACCCGTCATGAATATCCATTGGTCGGCCTCGATCAGCGAGGCGACCCTGCGACCGATGGCCTGCTTCCCGGCCCGCTCCATCAATACCCGCTCTTCGAGCGGCGCCTTGCGGTCGGAAGGGATCGCGCCGCCATAGACGCGGCGCAGCGCGCCATTACGCTCAAGCGCCACTAAATCGCGCCGTACCGTCTCGGTCGAGACCCCGAAAGCTTCGGCCATCGCCGCGATCGACATGCCATGGCCGCCGTTAACGAGGCTTACAATGTTCTGATGCCTGCCGGCTGCTGGAAGTTTCGACAAAAGTCTCTCCTTGCTTCGGGAACGAGACTTAGAGGTTCGAGATTACAGTGACGTGACATTTTATTGAAGTTTGCGTCATAGTAGTTTTCATATCAACATTATCACACAAAGTTCCACATTCGATATGTGCCGCCCTAGATTCCGGTGGGGAGGGCCTTGCTCAGCATGACACTGCGATAATTGGTGTGGGACCACTGTTCGTAGCCGATGAAGCGAAATCCGAGGCGAGAATACCAATCGACAAGATGCGTGGCCGGCTCGGCCGTATCGAGCGCCAATTCTCTGGCGCCACTTGCGATCGCCTGCTGTTCGGCGAAGTTGATAAGTTGCCGGCCAAGTCCGTTTGCCTGCAGGCCGGGCTCTATACCGAATTGGGCAATGCTCGACACTTCTGGCCGGTCATACCAGTCGCAGCCTTTGGTCTGGCCCATGTTCTTGAACAGGATCGTGCCCCGGATCGTCCCGCCCATCACGCCAACGAAACATTGCCCTTCGGCGATGCGTTTGGCCGTAACCTCTTCACTCTGATGGGTCGCCATAAATCGCAACCCCATGCTCGCAAGGCCGCTATAGGCGCGATGAAGCAATGCCGTCATCTCGGCTATGGAGTCGGTTTCCATCCAGGGGCGAATGGTGAAACTGGAGAGTGCCGGATTTTTCATATGCAATGCTCGAATGGCTGTTTTGATATGGAGGCGGACGAGATCTGATCGGTCGGCGTAGTCGGACGAGGGTGCTCTCACTATAAGGAGGTTAGTCTCCAGCCATTCGACTTCTGCCCTCGCTATTACAAGATCAACGGGCGCGCAAAATTACAGTTGCGTGAAATTTATTTGAACTTTGTGTGTTCGGTCGTTCTGAGGGGCAGCAGTCCATAAACTACCACATTGGAAGAGATGCCAGTCTCGCCCACAAAGGCCGTGCCTTGCGTCCAATCATTCCGTCGGAAATTGTTCCGATTTTCGAAATGATGCGCTAGAGACAGATCCTGTCGAATTGGCCAGTATGGCTGGTGCGTGTGTTTGCTTGCGCGGGCTTGCGGCCTGCCTCGGAGTTTTGCGGGTCCCAATGTCCATGAAAGGTTCTGTGAGTTTCTGCCGCTGTTTGCTTGCCTTGCTTGCGCTGACAGGGATCGTGATTTCCTATGTTGCCATCATACCTGGGGCGCATGTCTCACGCGTCAGATTGACGACGAATTTCCTCAGTTATTTTACGATACAGTCCAATATTTTGCTTGTCGTCGCCTTGCTGGCGGCGGAGATCGCACCACCATCCCAGATTGGGCGATGGGCCAGACGCTCGTCAACAAAAACGGCTATCCTTCTTTATGTGGGCGTTGCTGGCGGCGTCTATTTCTGGATGTTGAAGGATGTTTGGCACCCGCGCGGCTGGCAGCTGCGGGCAGACCAGTTGCTTCACTATTGCATCCCCTTGCTTGCTGCGGTTGATTGGCTGTTCTTTGTCGAGCGCGGCAGGCTAACCTGGCGAGATGCATTCTGGTGGCTGCTTTTTCCGGCGCTCTACTCGGCGTATTCGCTCGTCCATGGTTATTTCTCGGGCTTCTATCCCTATCCCTTTTTGGACGTAAACGATGTCGGTCTCCAGGAGGTTCTGGGCAACATGGCGCTCCTGGGCATACTCTTCCTGCTTCTCGGAGGCACGATCACCCTTGTCGATCGCATGGCGGCAAGGCTTGGTAAAAGGGCGCCGCAACCCGAATAGATGCGGCATTTTCAGGAAAGACACACAGTGCGTTTCCACTTGAAGGTCACGAAGAAACAATAGGATAGGGCAGCTTCTGCTCCAAAGAATGAGAAGCGCCCTATCGGATGAGTTCAACGCGCTCGATGGCTAGATTGCCGTAAAACCGTTGTCGACGAACAGATGGACGCCGTTGACGAAGTTGGATTCATCGGACGCCAGATAGAGAGCTGCCCGCGCGACATCCTCCGGTTCGCCGATGCGGCCCTGCTGCGCAGCGATTGCGGCATCGGAGACGTCGACGCCGAGCGCTTGCAGCTCGGCGACTTCGCGCAGGCCATGTGGCGTGCGGATGAAACCCGGGCAGACCGCATTGCATCGAATGTTGCGGTCGCGGAACTCGACGGCGATGGCGCGTGCAAACATATGCACGGCACCCTTCGTCGTATCGTAAAGCACTTCCATCGGCGTTGCCGCAACCGCCGAGATCGAAGAGGTGCAGACGATCGAGCCGCCGCCGGCCGCGATCATGCCCGGCAGGACCGCCTTGGTCATCAGGAACATCGACCGCACATTGACGCCATGCAACCATTCCCATTCCTCAAGCGTGGTTTCGAGAAACGGTTTGATGACAATGGTGCCCGCGTGGTTGAAGAGCACGGTCACGGCGCCGAAACGCCCTTCAATGCCTTTGACGGCGGCATTCACGGCCTCCTCGTCCGAAACATCCGCCACCCAATGGTCAGCAATGCCGCCGGCGTTGCGGATCGACCGCACCGTTTCCGCCGCCGCATCACCATTTCGGTCGATAATAGCAACTTTAGCGCCTTCCGCCGCGAACAGGCGCGAGGCAGCTCCGCCCATCCCCGTGGCGCCGCCTGAAATGATGGCAATCTTGCCCTTGAGCCTATCCGTCATACATCCCCCTCTTTCTAGTCCTAATTTGCCGCGGGCTGCTTGCCGCCCGCGAGGTCGCTCAACGCCTTCGAAGGTTTCTTCAGATCCGAAACCTGTCGGCACGCCTTTGGAACAATTGCACTTCAAGCCCGCCCGAAGCAAGAATGCCGGCGAAAAGCATTTGCCTTGTGAGGTAAATGCCGTGCAATCGGACTAGCTCTCGGCGGCTCAATTGCCGCGACGCGGAACGCGGCAATTCATCCAACCCAGTTGCGGATCTGGACGGCATCACTACCTGACGAGTTCACGGCTTTTAGCGTGCGTCGTGAAAGATGATGCCGACGGTATGCCGCATCCCCGAACGGACGCGACTGACACCGTGCCTGAGATTGACGCGATAATTTCCCTTCGTCCCGCTAACGGGCCGATTATGGACAGCGAAGGCGACGGCGTCGCCCTGCCGAAGCGGGACCACCTCCACCCGGCTCTGCATGCGCGGGCGCTGCTCGGTCAACACGAATTCGCCGCCGGTAAAGTCCCGACCCGGTTCCGAAAGCAGGATTGCCACTTGGATGGGAAATGCAAGATCGCCGTAAAGATCCTGGTGGAGGCAGTTAAAATCTCCCGGCACATACTGCAACAATAGGGGCGTCGGGCGCGTCTGGCCGGCTTCATGGCACCGCTTCAGGAAAGAGGCGTGTTCGTCGGGATAATGCTCCGCGATACCCATACGTTCGTTCCATCCGTTGGCGATACCGGCTAGATGCGGATAAAGTGCGGTGCGCAATCCGTCCAGCAGCCCCGGCAAGGGATATTTGAAATAGCGATATTCGCCCTTTCCGAAGCCATGGCGCGCCATGACGATATGGCTGCGGAAATGTTGCTCCTCGGCATAAAGGCCGGCAAGGGCGCTGCATTCCGCGGGCGTGAGAAGCTTTGGAAGAACGGTGCAGCCAAACCCGTCTAGTTCGCCGGTAAGGGCGCGCCAATCATAGGCATCGACCCGAGCCTTTGCAGATCCTTCTGGTGATGCGGGGGAAATGGTGGGGCGCGGGCTATTCATGGCGTATCCTCGGCTTGAGTGGATCGCGGCCGGCCCATCAGGCATCGGCGCGAGAAGCCAAACCCTAGCGTCCAGACGAAACTCTCCGCCACCCGATTTGCAATGGGCAGGGAAGATCCGCGCAACGATCATCATTTACGATGATGTGCTCAAAAAGCCTGGGGGATCAGACACTGGGCCTACGGGGCACCTACCTCTTGCGCACACACGGCTGATTGGCAATCAATAGCGCGCCTGCAGGAGCAGCCGGAAGAGATGGGCACGGTTTTCAGCGCCGAAGCTGCCATTATAGTCAAACGCAAGCGAAACCTGCTGACTGAGCGCAATGTCGAACCCAGCATCGGCCACCAGCGAATCCCTGTCGACGACCGTTCCGCTCTCGGCAAAGATATCCCCGCCCGCAAATGCCATGCGCGACGTGATGTCCAGACCGCCGAATGCGTGCCGCCAGCCGAGCGAGCCGTAGAGCGTGGTAGGCATGTCCGCGATAGTCACATCTTCTTCCGCGCGTGCGCCAAACGTTGCGAAGGTGATCGCGGACTGATCGGCCTTGCCACTCAAAGCAGCAGCACCGCCGCTCTCCGAAAATGAGCTGGTTCGCACGTCGGTAAAGGTGATGTTCGCGAAGGGCTCGAGCCGGTCATCGCCCATCGAGATCTCATAGGCCAGTTCGCCGAAGACCTGTGCCGTATAGGCATGGTAGTTCGACCGCAGTGCGTCGGAAAAGGCAGCGAAATCTACATTGCGCAGGGTCGAGACGGATTGCAGGCTGTAGGTTCCGCCAAGCCGCAGGGCGAGCGGCCCCCATTGTCTACCCGCGTAAATGCCGAGATTGTAATTATCGGCATCAGCATGGGCGGAAACGCCGGATTGATCAAAGCGGCTATGTCCATAGCCGGCAAGTGCACCGATCCGCCAGTCGGAGTCATAAAGCGTCGTGTCGAAACCGAACAGCACGCCGCCTGCGTTGCCCCTGCCATTGTCGGAAGACGACCAACCGCCATAGGGCGCGCCCCAAAATGCGGCAAGGCCGTTGACCGGATCGGCGAGAATGCCCTCAATCGCCTTTTGCGGCTCGGTTCTCTGGCGCTGATCGGCATTGGCATAGGCAAGGCCTGGATCACTGGCGAGCCGCGGCTGTTTGGTGCTGCCGACTACACCACCCTGTATGCTGCGCAGGCGATCGATCGCAGCATCGCGTACGAAGCGGCCATTGTCGAAAGCGGTCGCGGCAAGCGAAATATGAATGTCGCCGGCCAGCTGCTTCAGTGCCCCGGTGGCCTCGTCCATGCTTAGCAATGCGACGGCACCGTAGAGAGGGTTTGATGCTCCCAGGCTCTCGATGCCATATGCCGCCGAGCGTTGGTTTGCATTCAAGCCTGCCGCGGCAAAGGACGTGCTGTTGCGCTCCAGTGTGAGATCGATCGAGCCACTCGAATATCCAAGGACGGGACTGACGAAGGCGTAGTTCGACTGCACGGCGCTGAAACTGCCTGAGATGCCGCCGGCAGCCGACAGAATGGTGTAGTTGGTCGACGCCTTCAGACCGCCGCCAACCAGGGAAAGCGTTCCGCCGTTCAGATTGACCGCTCCAGTGACGTCAACCCGGCCAGTTGCGCCGCCATTGCTCTGGAAAAGGAGCGTCGAGCCGCTTTGTGTTGTCAGATCGCCATTGACCTTCAGCGTGCCGATGCCGCTGTTGCCGGGTGACAGCGTCGCTCCCGCTCCAACAACGGTCGAACCGACGGTGCCTGTTCCGCCGAGTAGACCATAGCCGCTGAGGCTGATGGAGCCGCCAAGTGTTCCGTCGACGATGAGGCTGCCGCCCGAAACGGAGGTCACCCCAGAAAAGGCGCTGGAGTTGCCTGTCAGGGTCACGGTGCCGGAGGCGACAAAGAGCGAGCCGTTGCCGTCTATTACTGCGCCGAGCGTCTGGGGAGCGCCACCGAAATTAAAGACGAGAGAGCCATTGCCGCCACCGAAATGGATGGCATCAACATCAAGCTTTGCCGCACCGGTGGCCGTCTGACCAAGGGCCGCGCCGATATTCACCGAGGCGGTCGAGCCGGCCTGGGCGGCGATCGTCAGACTTGGTGTCGAAAGCGCAGAGCCCCCGCTCAAAATGAGGCTGGCATTGCCGGCATTTCCGATCGTCAGTCCGTTGCTTGCCGACAATTTCGACCCGTCGCCAGTCACGGTAACTGCGCCGTTGCTGCCCGCCACATTGCCGATGGTGGCGGTCGCCGTATTGACCGAGCCTCCCTGGATAACATCCAGTGCACCACTGCCGGCATTGCCGACGATCAGATTGCCATGGTTGCTCCAGGCAGAGCCTGTTCCCGTTACCGTCGCCGAGCCGGTCGAGCCGGCCTGCGTGCCCAGGCTGGCGCTCTGGCTCGTGAGCGTACCCTGCGACGATACCGCAAGGCTTCCCGTGCCACCGCTTGCGCTGCCGGCATTAAGATCGCCATTGATCGCCCAATGGCTTCCTGCGCCGCTGATGAGCGCCTGGCCACTACCGCCTGCGCCGGTGCCAAGCGATGCGTTGCCCGAAGAAAGGCCACCGCCCGCCAGCACCTTCACGGATCCGGCTCCGGCAACACCATCCTGCAGCTCGCCGCTCATGTCGAAATGGCTGCCATTGCCGACGACAACCAGCGCGCCGTTGGAGCCGGCTTTCGCGCCGAGCGTTGTCGTGGCGGAACTGGCGCTTGCCGAGCCCGATACCATAAAGGAGCCGGTCCCTTCGTTGCCCATCGTCAAATCGGCATTGATGTCCCAATGCGAACCCGCCCCGTCGACTGTAACGGCGCCGGCCGAGTTTCGCCCATCGGCGATGGAGGCAGAGCTGCTCCTGACCGCGCCACCTGTGCTGATGTTGAGTGTGGCGTTTGCGCCAGAGCTATCCGCATCCGCCTGATCGCCGCCGACAAGCAATGAGCCGGTGTCCCAAAGCGACCCCGCGCCGCCGACGGTAACCGTGCCGTTGGCGAAACGACCGATCAGGGCGGAGTTGCTAGACACGTTTGCCCCGGAATAGACAGCGAGTGCGCCTGCCGCGGTCGAACCCACAGTCAATAGTCCGGAGGTCGTCCATTGCGAGCCAAGGCCGGAAACCGTTGCGGAGCTGGTGCCCGATCCGTTTCCTGCGCCGATTGTTGCGTTGTCATTCGAAACGGTCGCGCCCGTGGATATGGCGATTGTCCCAGTGCCGTCGCGACCGACGATCAGATCACCGTTGATCAGCCAGTCAGTACCCGAACCGGAAGCCGACACGGAGCCTGAGCTGCCGGTGCCATATCCAAGCGTCGCATCGCCTGTGTTTGTGGTAGCGCCATCCGTCAGAACGAAGGAGGCTTGTCCGTCATAGCCGATGAATAATGGTTGGCCGCCGGAGAGCGTGAAAGACGATTGGCCGCTGACCTTGACGCTGCCGGTGCTTCCGGCGGACGAGCCGATATAAACGGGTCCACCGCCGATATATTGGCCGCCAGCGCTGATCGCGAATGTTCCGGCACCTCGGTCGCCGACCAATAGTGTCCCGCTGTTACGCCAGTTTGCCGCCCCACCGGTGAGGTTGAAGACGCCCGATGAGCCGGCATTCGAACCGATTGCGGCGGACGAGCTTTGAAGCGCGCCGAGGTCGGTCAGAGATCCATCGGCATTGAGGCCGACGGTGAGGTCGCCCGTCGATGCTGAATTGCCAGGAGTGATTTCTGCTGGAAATGTTCCGCCATCGACCACCACCGAGTTGACGGGAGCGGGAAGGGATGCGGGCGACCAGTTGGCCGCATTGTTCCAATTGCTGTCGACCGCACCCGTCCACGAAAAGGGTGCGCCAATGGCAGCTGCCGAGGTGAGGCCGGTCGAGAGTGGGACCAGAAAGGTCGAGATGCGCAGGGCGGCGCGGGCAGCAGCCAGCATTTAAAAAGCTTCCTACAACGTGATGTTGCACAGCTGTAGAAACGACATTATGGTTAAGGCTTCGTAAATTTGGCGCCTATTTGCTGCTCTGGCCGCTAGCTGGCGGATCGTCTGTCCCTCTCCTTTGCCGCCCTTACGGATATGAGATCGGCTCTGCTAGGATCGAGACAGCCAGCGGGAAACTCCACCGGTCTGCCGAGCACCTTCTTCAGTTCCTGCGGCCCCCGATTCGACGACCGGTTGCTCCCTCGAAAAGGTGCAGTTTCCCGGTATCGGGCTGAAGTGAAATCGTGTCGCCGACACGAGACCCGATGCGCTCGCGCAAAGCCAGGACGATATTATCGGAGCCGATGCTTGCGACGATCAAGGTCTCCGCACCTGTGGGTTCGACCACCACGACTTCGGCATCGATCCCGCCTTCGCTGACTGCGATATTCTCCGGCCGGATGCCATAGACCACCTCTGCTCCGCGAGTGACATCGATCCCCTGCGGAAGCGGCAAGCGAGCACCGCCATCGGCGATGAATTCGAGAGGGCCGTCTCCGCTGATCTTACCGCGGATGAGGTTCATGCCGGGAGATCCGATGAAACCGGCGACGAACAGGTTTGCCGGCCGATCATAGAGCTCGAGAGGCGAGCCGATCTGCTCGACATAGCCGTCGCGCATGACGACGATCCGGTCGGCCATGGTCATCGCCTCGATCTGGTCATGTGTGACATATATGGTGGTCGTGCGCAGGCGCTGGTGCAATTGCTTGATTTCAGAGCGCATCTGCACGCGCAGCTTTGCATCCAGATTGGAGAGCGGCTCATCGAACAGGAAGACTTGCGGCTGGCGCACGATCGCGCGGCCCATAGCGACACGCTGGCGTTGGCCGCCGGACAGATTGCGCGGGTAGCGGTCGAGCAGGCTTTCCAGACCTAGGATCTGGGCGGCATCACGCACCCGGCGCTCTATCTCGTCCTTCGGCGCCTTTGCCAGCCGTAGCGAAAAGCCCATATTCGCCTCGACGGTCATATGGGGATAAAGCGCGTAGGATTGAAACACCATGGCGATGTCTCGGCTCTTTGGCTCGACATCGTTGACCACGCGGCCGCCGATCGCGACATCGCCGCCGCTGATCTCCTCAAGGCCGGCGATCATGCGAAGAAGCGTCGACTTTCCGCAGCCGGAAGGACCGACGAGAATGACGAATTCGCCGTCGGCTATATCGATATCCACGCCGTGTAGAACTTCGAAATGACCGTAGCTCTTGCGGACATTCGCCACGTTTACAGATGCCATGATGTTCTCCAATTGGTAGAAACGCGAGTTGCTTGATCGTCAGCGCCGCTGGGGATTGTCCAGGCCGGCTAAGGGACCAAGGCGATCTCAAACGATTGTTGCTGCGGAATAGGGTGCCAAGGCCGAATCGATCGCGGCGATGCACAGATCGCGCGCTCGAGATGAAATCTTCCCGGCGACAACAGCCGGATAAAGCCGGCCGAGATATTGGCTGATGAGTGTCTCGGGGATGTCATCAACGAAACGGTTCAGGAGGCTATCGACAGCCGCCATCGCCCGCTCGTGCGGCCAGTAATAGCGGATGCGGTCGCTATAGCTGAAATGTCGCTGCAGTCGCCGCTCCTCGGCCGAGCCATGGTAATGCGAGTCCCAGTTGGCTGGATTTTGCATCATCACCGCCTCCATGGTCGCATAAAGCGAATTAGGGACGGCATCGCCTTCGAGCTTCGATGCAATGGCATCGAGGCCGTAGAGCGCCTCGCGCAAGGCAAATGTCAGGCCGGGACCAACTTTGAGGATGGCGAACCCGCCATCCACGAGAGCCGAAAGTGCTTCGGCCGGCTGATAGTCCGTGGAATGCGCCTCGAAGAGCAGGCCGGGCATTTCACGCAGTGCGCCGATCAGAGATCGCGCCCGATCCGGCTGGTAGATGGCGACATCGGCGTTGCTGAACTCGACGCCGGGCTGCACGACAATCCCGACGACACGCTCCAGCGCCGCCTCGGTACCGGCTTTCGCGAAGGCTTCGCGATGGACCGCAAGCGTATTGATCGCCGCCTTGGGTGTTGTGACGTCCAGCTCATCAAGAGCGTGGGTGGCGCCTCCCGGCGGTGGGACTTCCGTGCCGATAATATAGACGGGCGGCCGCCGGCCACTGCGTCGAGCGGTCCCTTCCGCGACTGTCGCCAGTCTCGCGGCCCGCGCGGCAGTTACTTCATCCGCGAGAGCGACGGGCTCGCCGGCGCAGCCCATCGAGGCATCGAGGTGGATCTTTTCAAAACCCGCCTCAACATAGGCCGCTATCATCGCCTCGGCCTTTGCCATCGCTTCCTCGGCGGGCAACTTCTTCCAAGGGTTAGGCCCGAGATGGTCGCCGCCAAGGATGATGCGATCGCTGGGGAAGCCCACCACTGAGGCGATGTCCTCGACGAACTGCCGGAAATCGCGCGGCGTCATCCCCGTATAACCGCCTTCCTGATTGACCTGATTGCAGGTCGCTTCGATCAGGACGATGGCCCCCTCCGACACCCCGCGCCTGAGCGCCGCCTCGATGACCAGTGGATGTGCGGAGCACACGGATGTAATCCCGCGCGGCAGTGAATCGACGCGGTCTCCGAGAAGCTTTCTCAGCGCAGCGTCGCGATTGTTTTCGATGGCAGCGTTCATCCTAGCATCACGACCTTGGTCAGGTGTCGGGGCGATACGGTATCGACACCCTTTGACTGTGCTGCGCGCTCACCAAGGATCTGCAGGGCAGGCAGCAGGCAGAGGCCGGCAAGTGCCGGATCGCAATCGACAGGCAGTTCCAGATCGCCCGGACCACCGAAGCCGATGACTGTCGCCCCCTTCTGTCGCAACTCGTCGACCAGCAGCGCTTCAGCATCCTTCTGGTCGGCGCTGTAGAGCATGATGACAGCAGTGTTTTCATCGACGAGGCTGATCGGCCCGTGACGATATTCGAGCGGATGGAAGCCCTGCGTCATGCTCTGGCTCATCTCCATCAGTTTCAATGCACCTTCGAGAGCAATGCCGTAGAGCGAGCCGCTGCCAAGGAAGACGAAATGCGAGCGCCCCGCGATGATGCCGGGCAGGGCCTTGTCGAGCTGGTCGGCAAGCAGGCGTGCGGACCGGATGATCGAGGGTGAAATCTCCATTCCGACCATCTGCATGCCCAACAGCAGCATAAGGCTTGCCGAGACCGTCATGACGATCCCCTCGTCGTTATGGGTCGGGGCTTCGATGAGCCTATCGCAATTCTTGGCAAGCGAACTATCCGGCTCGACCGTGATGGCGGTCACGAAGACTCCCGCCTTGCGGCTTGCCTTCGCCGCGGCCACGGTTTCTGTGGTTTCGCCGCTACGTGAAAGGGCAACCAGATGGGCCTTTTGCCAGCGCGGCCAGAAGGCGGTCGGCCGGTTCAACCATTCCGCACCGGGCACGGCGATCGCAGGATAGCCGGCGCGATTGGCATAGGTCGCAAGCGACAACGCGAGATTGTAGGATGTGCCGCAGCCCAGAAAAACCGTCAACTCGGCATCGTGGGGGGCGGAGATTGATCCGATTGCCTTTTCCCAGAAGGGGAATTGCTCGAAGATCACCTTTTCGGTCGTATTCATGCTAGCTCCGATTTACTTGACCGATCCGGCCAGCAGACCGCTGACGAGGTATCGATTGAGAAAGATGACGACCAGGGCGGGAATGACGATGGCAACTGCGCCACTTGCCGTGATCAGCCCGTAGTCGATGAAGTTCTTGGTGACGAATTCCGGGATCAGCACGGTCAAAGGCTTCGTCGCCTGTGGTGAGAAGATGAGCGGGACGAGATACTGCCCCCACGCGCCAAGAAAGGTCAGGATCGCCGCTGCCGTAAGTCCCGGCCCGGCAAGCGGCAGCACGATGTTGAAGAAGATATAGAGCCTGCCGGCGCCATCGAGCTGCGCTGCCTCTTCAAGCGCGATCGGCAGTGCTTCGAAGACGCTGCGCAGCAACCACAGCGATAGAGGCAGATAGGCCGAGACATAGATCAGCGCCACGCCGACATAGGTATCGACGAGATGAAGGCTGATCATGATCCGGTAAAGCGGGATCAGCACCGCATATCCAGGAATTGCGAGGGTCGCGACAACGGCGCCGAACAGAAAGCCCCGGCCGGGGAAACGGATTCGCGTAAAGGCGTAGGCACCGAGCGCCGAGATGGCGACGCAAAGCAGCGTGGCTGCAACCGAAGTCACGATGCTGTTGATGAGCGCGGCACGAAATTGCGACCAGACCTGAACCCCGCCAATTCGGGCGATATCGATGCCGAACAGACGCGAGAAGTGATCGAGGGTGAAGTGCTGCGGGAAGAAATGGATAGGGCGTGCCGAGAAATCTTCGGTTGGCGTCACCGAGCTTGCAAGCGTCCAGTAAATCGGGCCGAGCGACCAGATCAGAAGAACGGCGACGCCGACCCAGATCAGCAAACGATATGAAAGGCTCTGTTTCATCAGTCAAACCGGGTGTTGCGATAGACGCGCAGGACATAGACGAGCGAAACCAGCAGCGAGACCAGCGTGATCACGAGTGAAAGCGCCATGCCATAGGAGAAGCGTAGATTCTGGAACGTCTCGAGGTAGATCTGCACGAGAACCGGCCGTGTTTCGAGACTGGAGCCTGCTAGAACCCAAGCTTCGTCGAAGAGGTTGAATGCATTGACGGTCGCGTTGGTCATGGCAACGGCGATGGCGCTGCGCACCAGCGGGAGGGTGACCAGAGCGAACACCTGGCTTCGGGTGGCGCCGTCGATGCGTGCCGCTTCGTAGAGATGAGAGGGAATGCTCTGCATGGCGGCAAGGACGATGACGACAGTCAGAGGCATCATGCGCCAGACATGCACGACAGTCACGGCAATGATGGCGCTTGTTCGATCGTTGAACCAGACATGGTTTTCAAAGGGGAGGCCGACCGCTGAGAGAACGCCGTTCAGCAATCCGGCACCGGGTTGATAGATCCACAGCCAGATCACCGCATTGACGACACCGGGCAGCGCCCAAGGCAGAACGACGGCCGCGAGCAGCCATTGCCGGCCGACCTTGACCTGGTTGATCAGGGCTGCGGCAAGCACGCCGAAGACCGTTTCCGCGACGACCGCAAGGACGACATAGAGAAGCGTATTGATCCAGGTCGTCGCCAGCTGTCCGTCCGAGAACATGCGCGTGTAGTTGTCGAGGCCGACAAAGGGCGTTCCCGCCTGCATCGGATTGATCCTGTGGAGGCTGTCCCACACGGTTCTTCCGATCGGATAGAAGACAAGGGCGGCCATCGTGATCAGGATCGGGGAAACAAGCAGTATCCCGAACGTGGTGTCGGCCTTTATGCCGGCACCACGTTTGGTCCTGCCATCGGCAGACATTGTTAGCGTCATTGGGCCGATGCCTGCTTTGCCGCATCGGCAATGCTCTGCATTGCCTGATCGACGCTGACCTGGCCCTTCGCGGCACTGTTGATCGCGGTATTAACGGCGCTCGAGAATTCCGGGTACCAGGGCGGCGTGCCCTGCGGGAACAACGGCTCGACAGTCTTCGATTGGGCGACGAGCGCGTCACCGCTTTGCAACTGACCAGAGGTGTTCAGCTCGGCAAGCGCAGAGGTTCGGGTCGGCAAGGCACCATTGGCGGCATTCTTCTTCTGGAACTCCTTGCTGGTGAACCATTTGACGAAGGCGATGGCAGCGTCCCTGTTCTGGGAAACGCGGGGGATGGCGAGTGCCTCCGGAAGACCGAAGCTACGGGTTTCGCCGCTCGCGGTGGGAACCAGGATCGCTTCGACCTGACCGGCTACTTTCGATTGCTTCGGATCATTCATCTGGCCGATACGGCCGGGCTCTCCGGAGATCATGATGCTGGTAACACCCTGGGCAAACATGCTCTCGTTAATTTGGCTATCCTTCAAGTTGGTAGATGCCGGATCGACCAGCCCTTCCTTCATCAGCATGAGTTCGAAAGCGAGTGCCTTGTAGCCGGCGGAATCCTTCGAAACGAAGAGCGGCTTGAAGTCCTTGTCGAACAGCTCGCCACCGAAAGCCTTGGTCAACAGGTACCAGCTCGTCGAAGCGCCTTCGGTCGGCGAGAGCGGCAGGCCGATCGGATAGGTCGCGATCTTCTTTTCCTTGATCTGCTTGGCGGCTGCGACAAGCTCGTCAAGCGTCTTCGGCATCTTGGTGATGCCCGCATCGGTAAAATGCTTCTTGTTGACCAGCATGACGCGGAAGTCGTTGGTGTAGGGTACTCCAAGCAGATTGCCGTTGACAGTAAAGATCTTGGAGACGCCGATATCCTTGACTGCATCGGCATCGATCACGTCGTTAAGCGGCAGATACCAGTCGGCTGCACTGAACTGGCCGGTCCACGACCAGTCGAACTCGGTGACGTCGGCGGGGGCTGCACCCGCGATCAGCGAGGTGACGAGCTTCGGGCGGATATCGTCCCAGGAGAGCGTCTGCATGTTGACATGGATGCCTGTTTCGGCTTCGAAATCGCCGGCGATATAGGCCGCCTGTGGCGAGGGCATCAGAACGGTTATGGTTTGGCCGGCAAGAGGCTTGGCATCCTGAGCGGCAGCCGGAACGGCGGCAATGATTGCCGCCAAGGCGACGAATGGCAAAGTAAATCTACGCATGTTCCCTTCTTCCTTATTGTTTGACGTCTGCTTCACCTGAATGCACCGTAACGGTCGCGACCGTGGCGGCAATTTGCCTGATCCAGCCGTCATCGACCGGCCAATCGAGGAGTTGGGCGGCAGCCAAAAGGGCGCCGCCGATGGGAGGAAGTCGAGGCTCTGCCGCAGGGCGGCCAATGTGCCGCTCAAGTGCGGCAAGGAGCGTGCTGCTCGCAAAGGTGCCGCCCGCATAGGTCCAATCGGCTGCCGCCTCGCAATGCGGCGATATGGCTTCCATGTGTTTTGCAAGCTCTGCCGCAGCCTGCTCGATCAAATGCTTCGCGCCGGCATCTCCTGTGCTCGCAAGCCGATCGACGAGAACGGAAAGCCTGGCAATCTCAGCGCGGGGACTGGTAAGCTCACTTGCCCAGCCGCCAAGTGCGTTGATCGGATCGGAACCGTCCAGCTCCAGGAATTCGAATATGGCGGCCGCCAGCGCCGTCGGCGGAGCACGTCCATCGAGGCTTTGGCTGGCAAGGCCGAGCGCTGCGCGACCGATCCAATAGCTGCTGCCCTCATCGCCGATGACATCTCCCCAGCCGCCGACACGCGCAGACACGCCATCGGCATTGCGCGCCCATGCCATCGACCCCGTACCGGAAAGGATGAGAATTCCGGGCTTGCCTGCGAAGGCGCCGAGATGAGCGGCATCGACATCATTGAGAATATGCTGACGCGCCTTGGGGAAGCTGATCTTGATCGCATCGCGCTGCTGTTCGGACAGGCGAGCAACCTCGCCATAGGCGGGCAGGGCTGCAGCGATCGCCGTCAGACGCTGTTCCTCTATGAAAGGGCGCAGCGAACGATCCAGTTCCCACCGCCAGGTCGGATTATCCATCGGATTGACACCGCCGCTGCGCACCATGCTCAGGACGTTGCCGGCTCGATCGGCGAGCGCTACCAGCACTTTGCTGCCGCCGCCGTCGATGCCGAGGATGAGATCGGTGCTCACTCCCGTCCTCCCAGATCCGCAATGGTGACATCGACGCCGAGACCGGCGAGTTCGCCGCGCCAATGGGTGGAAAGACCCGCGTCGGTGATGACCTTGGAGGCGCTGAGCGGGGCGACCTTGTAGGTTGCCATTGTGCCGAACTTCGAGGAATCGGCGAGCACGAAGCGGTGCGCCGAGCGGCTGAGCATGCATCTGTTGAGGCTCGCCTCGGCGCTGTCGACGCTGTAGATCGCGCCATCCGGGCTGATCGCGCTGGCACCGAGAAAAAGCTGGTCGAACCAGATGGATTCAAGCATCGCTTCGGCCTGCGGCCCAACGAGCGAGGCATTCTCGCTGCGCAGTTGCCCGCCGAGCAGCACGACCTCAAGATTAGGAATATTGAGGAATTCCTGAGCAACCGTCAGGCCATTGGTGAAGATGCGCAGCGGCATCGGATTGAGGCGGATGAGACGCGCAAGCTGAAGGACGGTAGTGCCTGCATCGAGGAAGATCGCGGTGCGCGGTGCCAGCAGATCATAGGCTGCGGTCGCGATCGCACGCTTGGCCGACAGGTGCCGCTTGGCTCGCTCCTGGAAGGCAAGTTCGACCGAGGAACCTTCTGCGATCCGGGCTCCGCCATGCACACGGTCGATCACGCCCTCGCTTTCGAGAACCTGTAGGTCTCTGCGCACCGTCGCCAGAGAAGCGCCGATGGCGTCGGCAAGCGCCTGAATGGTCGAAAATCCATTCGCGTAAAGATGGCTGCGAATGGCATCGAGGCGATCGACTTTCACTCCCCCGGCTTGGCTCAACGAAAGTTCCTCTCCGATAATCACTTCTATTTCGCTCAGATTTCCATTCAATACGATCATTGTCAATCATATTTTTGATCTATTTTGATCTAATCGCGATTGTTTGCGATCTGGAAAGGCAAAACGCGGGCTTCTTGCGAAGCCCGCGTCCAGGAATGCTGCTTGGATAACAGCGTGGGATCAGTGATAGGCGGGCAGCAAGTCGCCATGCTGGTCGATCATGTCGTCGACGAGCCTCCAGATCTGGTCAGGCGAAAGCTCTGCCGATGTATGCGGATCGAGAAGAGCTGCCTGGTATATACGCTCACGCTTCCGGGTCAGTGCCGCCTCGACCGTCAGCTCTTGAACGGAAATGCTCATACGCATCACCGCTGCGAGCTGCGACGGTATGCGTCCGATCTTGATGGGCTGGATGCCGTTGCGGTCGACATGGCATGGCACCTCGACGATGCATTCGTCCGGTAGGTTCTGGATCAGTCCATTGTTCGGAACATTGCCGTAGATCAGGGCGGAGCGGCCAGTTACCGCTGCATGAATGATGCCGGCGGCATATTCGTTGCTGCGGCAGACCTCGATCGGCTTGCCGCCTTCGAGATCGCGGCGCAATTCATGCCACTCGGCAATCTGGACCTCGCAACGGCGAATATACTCGTCGAGCGGAATGTTGAGCCGTTCGATCAGATCACCGTGGCCCTCCTTGATGTACCAGGACGTATACTCGGAAAAATGCTCGCTCGATTCCGTCACGAAATGGCCGAGCCGCTTCAAGACATCGAAACGGACCCGGTCGTCGTCGGGCACGCTCCCCGCTTCCGCAAGCGCGCGCAGGCGTGGGTAAAGGTCCTCGCGGCTGCCATCGGCGTGCAGCTTTTCATATTTGAGAAAGAAGGCGATGTGATTGATGCCGGCCGATAGATAGTTGATGTCAGCGACATCCTCACCAAGGCAGGCGGCGAGATGGGCCGCCGTATGCTGCACACTATGGCAGAGGCCGACGGTGCGAATGCTGGGTGCAATCTCCTTGATCGCCCAGCAATTGATCGCCATCGGGTTGACATACTGCATCAGCAGGGCATCGGGGCATACGTCTTCCATGTCGCGGCAGATCGCCTCGAGAACCGGAATGGTGCGAAGCCCGCGGAAGATGCCGCCAATCCCGAGCGTGTCGGCGATGGTTTGTCTCAGCCCATGTCTCTTTGGAATTTCGAAATCGGTGACGGTGGCTGGCTTGTATCCACCGACCTGCATCATCAGGATGACGAAATCGGATCCCTGCAGCGCCTCCCGGCGATTGAGCGTTGGCTCGATCCTGATGTTGTCGAGACGGAGGGTCTCGCAAATGCGGCGGGCGACGATTTCGGAGGTTTTCAGTCGCTCGGGATCGATGTCGAACAGGCTGATAACAAAGGCGCCGCCGACTTCTGACGATAACACGTCACCTAGAATATTTTGAGCAAACACGGTGCTTCCGGCACCCACGAGACAAATCTTCGGCATGACTGGCTTCCTCTCAGCGGTTCATGCCAGACAGATCGCTCTTTTAAACGAGAGTTTCCTCCTGTTATTGTCATAAATATTCCGGGATTCGAGTGAGACCTCATCCATGCCAGAAAAATTCGATCCGAAGCCCGATACGTTGGCGGCTTCGCAGGGCGCCTTCTGGGTGGAGCGGCATATCGCCAGCACCATGGCAAGCGCCCACTGGCACAACCATGTCGAACTGAACCTGCTTCCGGCGGGGCGGATGACATATCTCTTCAATGGGAAACAGGAATATGTCGAGGCCAATCGCCTTATCCTTTTCTGGGCTGCTATACCGCATCAAACCATTGAGGTGAGCGACAATGCTTCTCTGGTCTGCATCTACCTGCCTCTGGCGGATTTCCTGGGGTTGTCGGTTGACCGAGACATCAGACGCTCAATCATGCAGGGCAAGTTTCTGAGCAATCCACGTATCGATATATCCGATGCGATGGCCGCGGAACGCTGGGTGGAGGATTGGAGTGGTGGCGACCCGATGCGTCGGGAGCTGATCGTCGAGGAGGTCAGGTTGAGGGCGCGCCGTCTCATCCTGGACGGAAAAGCGGGGAAGGAGTGGCTATCTGTCCGGTCGAAAGCAACCTCTTCAGGCCCGGCAGTGCGCCATGCCGAAACACTGACCGACCTCATCAACGAGCATTTCGCCGAGCCGCTCAGCATGCCGCGGCTTGCCAAGCTCGCGGGTATTCATCCAGCCACGGCCAACAAGGCATTTCGGGATGTCCTCGGGATTTCCGTGAACGAATATCTCACCCGTTATCGCATAGCACGCGCCATGCAATTGCTTGCCGATACGAACATCGCCGTTTTGAATATTGCCTACGATTGCGGGTTTGGATCGAGCAGCCGCTTTTATGAGGCCTTCAAAGACCGGACTGGTCAGACGCCGCTTGCCTTCCGCAGGATAGTCGGCGGTTCAGACGTTGATGAATAGCCGGCTCCGGCCGGTTCAAGTCGATCATTCGGCTGCAGGATAGTACCAGGAATAGCCGAAATGGTAGCGGTCCGGTTCCTTGCCGTAATAATAGGGAACGGCGATATCCTGTTGGGAGGGAAGCTTAATTGCCTTGCCGAATTTTGCTTCGAGCCATTGTTTCAGCTCGTCCGGCATGGACGATTGGCTTCCGTTACGCTCGTTCCAGACGAGCAGGACGGGTCCTTTCCCAAGAGCCTGGCGGCTAAGGTCCGATGCCGGGTAAGCCGTGGAAACGACTGATGTGTCGGGCATGTTCACGCGTATGTTGCCTGCCTTGTGCCAAGTCGTGGTGACGATGGCTGAAGGCTGCTTTCCTTCCGCGGCGATGACCTTGTCGAGGAAGGTCCCATAGGGCGTATTCAAGTGCTGATAGGAATGGAAGAAACGCGCAAGGAGAATATCACCTGCGACGACGATAGGCAGCGCCACCATCATGACGATCGGGATATAGAGAAACTTCTTGATGTCCGTCTGGCTTTGTCTTCCGGCAGCGTCAAGCTTCAGACAGAAATAAGCCGGTACGAGAAACAGGAAGGGAAGAAGCCAGCGGTCACGGAGCTCGGTGAGCGTCACGATGAAGATCAAGACCAGCAGGATGACTGCCGTGCTTGTCAGGATTCTCCCGATGAAATCGCTCCATTCGCTTCGGGCGCGCAGCGATCGCAAGAATGACTGCCGAAAGACGAGAAGGAAGACCACTGATGTCGGGACGATGATTTCCACCGTTGTCTTTATCAGGTCGGAAATTCCGTGCGCAATATCGGAAAGCTTCCCGCCGGCTCCTTGTTCCGCCATGGTGTTGACTGTCGACGTCAGGACGAGATCCAAGTTGGAAATCATCCACACCGCATGCGGCAGAACCACCAGAACGGCAAGCGAAAGCGTCAACAGGAGCCGGAGATCGAAAAGCCGCTTGCGGCCCTCGGGATGACAGAAAGTTGCAACAAGAACGCTTAGTATGACGAGCGCAAAGTTGTATTTCGTCAGCATCCCGAGCCCGGCCCATAGGCCAATCATGGCGTAGGAGAAGATGCTAGGCCGACGAATGGTCGAAACCACGAAATAGATGAACAGGACCACCGCGAGCAGCGTCAGCACGGTGTGCGTAAGATCTCTTTGTGCCTGCCAGAACATCTGAGGCATCGTGAAAAGAGACAGGACGCCGATCGCCGCCAGCCGCTTGTCGACCACAAGCAGGCGCAGCAGCTTGTGATAGGTAATGTAGACGCCAAATAGCATCAGGTTCTTGACGATGACGAAGGACGCTACGCTTGTGCCGAAGATCTCGAAAACGCCGTATTGAAGCCAATTGTAGAGCGGCGGCTGCGCGTCATATCCCCATGCGAGCCATTGTGAGACGACAAATTGCTGGGCTTCATCGATCCGTAGCGAGTCAGAAATGGCGATGCGGATAATCGTCTGTGCCAGGAAATACGCCGCCAAGGCCCAAGATACCCAGCGGAAGTCGGAGGGTGCGTTAAGGCTGCCGGTCGATGCACCGTCTTCCAATACATCGGCAAAGCTGCCATTCCCCAGAGGTTTCATCCCGATCTCCGTGCATGTGCCAATGGCGTCATGTTGGCGCAATGTCACAGATATAACGCGCGCGCAACGGCTTCCGGCATAATTCTGGAGGTTGATATGGGGTCTTTTGCCGCTAGACCCGCGCTGATCGGCGCGGGCGTAAGCTTCGGCTAAGTATCAGCAAGGTCACCTTGGTCTCTCGCAAGCCTTTGAGAAACTTCTAGATGCTTTCCGCTTTTCTTCGAATCGCAAAAATGCGCTACCCCCTATCGTTCCGCAGCTCCGGACGGAAAACCGCTTCGCACTTTCCTGGAGTTGATCTAGACGACGATAATCCCTTTATGTTTGGCCTTGTGTTCGGGCTCGACATGGATCGTGACGATGGCCCCCGATATGGCCTTTCGCAGCGCGTCCTCGATCTTGTCGCAGATATCATGGGATTGGCCGACGCTCATCTCGGCCGACACAACCAGGTGGAAGTCGATGAATGTCGCTTTGCCGGCATGGCGTGTCCTTAGCGCATGGGCTTCGATGGCGTCATCGGCATTGAGCGAAATGATCTCCTTGATCCGCGCGAGCTCTTCGGGAGGTGCAGCCTCATCCAGCAATCCGCTTGCGCTTTCCTTAAGAACCCCCCAACCGCTCCAAAGGACGTGGACCGCCACCAGAGCGGCGATGGCCGCATCCAGCTGGGTGATGCCGGTCAGAACAACCAGAACCACGCCGACAACGACGCCGACGGAGGTGATGACATCCGCCATCAGATGTTTCCCATCCGCCACAAGTGAAGCCGAGCGCTGGACGCGTCCCTGTCGAATGAGGAGGCTCGCCCAGGCGACATTGATGATCGTGGCGATCGAACTCACGGCAAGGCCGGTCCATGCCGCGTCGATGGGCTTGGGATGGAGGAAGCCCATATAGGCTTCGTGCATGATCGCGAGAGCCGCCACGACGATCAGCGAACCCACCAGAACCGCCGAGAGATATTCCGCCTTGTGATGGCCGTAGGGATGTTCCTCGTCGGGCGGCTGCGAGGCGATTTTCACCGACAGAATGACGGCGAGCGCCGAGACGACGTTGATGATGCTTTCGAGAGCGTCCGACAGCAGTGCGACGCTGCCCGTTATCCAATAGGCGGCATATTTGATCGCGAGGACCACGAGACTGACAAAGAAGCTTCCGAGTGCGATTTTCAGCGACCGTTCCATGTCAGCCCTGTTCCCATGAAGTTTTGGCAGGCCATCTTATCGACGCCAAATCCCTAGTCTGAAATAGTGAAACCGTGTGATTGCCGAAGCAATCGTCTTGGCGACCGAAGTCCACTGAACCGAGCCGCGATCTTCGTTGAGGATCAGGTAAGCAGATGTTCATAGAGAATGGAGCTCCCAAGTCCGATAAGCGCCAGGCCCGCGAATGCTTCGGCAATTCGACCGAAACGAGCGCCGATCAGTCGGCCGACCAGCATGCCGCCCGACGACATGACGAAGGTCGCCGCGCCGATTGCTACGGCGATGACGACGATATTGACCTGAAGAAAAGCGAGCGACACGCCGACAGCCATCGCATCCAGGCTCGTCCCTATGGCCGCTGCCATCAGCACGGCAAAGGACATGGCGGGTCGGCTATCACGCTCTTGTTCATTACTGCGTCGCATAGCGGCATAGAGCATGTTTGCTCCAACCGCACCCAGCAGGCCAAACGCAATCCAATGGTCGACCGCGCTGATATATTGGGCGGCGGCAATACCTGCTGCCCAGCCGATGATCGGCGTGATCGCCTCCACGATGCCGAACACGGCACCTGTTCTGATGGTCTCGAAGAGGCGGGGCCGCACGAGCGCGGCACCGCGACCGACTGACACTGCAAACGCATCCATGGACATGCTGAATGCCAGCACGACAACTGCAAAGAGCGACATTTGAATAATCCTGCGGACATGGGAAGCCGGGCATCCTCCGCCCTGTCCGAACCAGGCGGTATTGCCACGGTCTTGCCGAGTCGATCTTTCGACTGAACGCGCCACGTGCGCTTCGCACGAGCATGTTGACACGTTCCCGCCAAGTCAGCGGTAGCTACTCCCCGATAAGCGCAGCAGGTAGTGCATCGGCTTTTGCATGTCAACTAAAGGCGGCGAAATAAAACGTGAAATAACTGTTATATAACAACAATTTGTTGGGGATTTCTCAGTTGCAATTGCACATGCAAATCAGTCGCAAAAACAAACGCCTTTTTCGCGGCAGGGCGCCGGTTTTGTCGGCAAACACCAGGCAAGTCGAAGGTGTGGTTGCTGCCTCCCTCTGGTGCTTCCCATGCAGGGCAGAGATGAGGCATGACCCCGACGTTACAATATGCCGCTATCCGAGCAACCGCTCTTCGAGACGGCGTATGGTCTCGGGCGATACGCCAGCCCAGAGAAGGTAATCGCTGGCAGATCGATATTCCTCTTCGATGAAAGCGATCGTCGCGGCCATGGTGGCCGGCTCGCAGGCAAGCAACGGGCGGAACTTATCAATATCGCCGCCCTGCGCCAACGCATTGGCAAGGATCTCTTCGACCATGGGAGCGATCATACGGCCCGTCAACGCATAATCTTCGAGAATCTCCGCTGTGTCGACGCCGGCGGTCGCCAGCAGAAGGGCGGCGATGATCCCGGTTCGGTCCTTGCCGGCCGTACAATGGAAGAGGACGGTATCCTCATCCCCCTCCGCGATCAGCGATATGACCTTGGCGATCGCCTGCCGGCGCTCGCGCAGGGCCTGAATATAGAGATCGAGCAGGGTGTCGGTACCCGGCTTGTAGCTCGGAGCCAGCGTATCGAAGAGTGAGATGTTGTGATAGCGAACCGCCTCGTTGCGGCTGAATGGATTGGGCTGGTGCTCAAGCTCTGTCGCGTTGCGCAGGTCGATCACGACACGCACACCTTCACCGACGAGGGACGCCATGCCCTCTTCATCCAGACGATGCAGCCCATCGGCGCGGAGCACCCGGCGCCAGAGCGTCGTTTTGGTACCGGCCCGGTAGCCGCCGAGATCGCGGACATTATAGGTGCTATTGATCGGCAGATGGCGCGACTTTTCTGAAGTCATCAACGTATTCCCGATTTCATAAAGGAAGAAACGACGTGTCTTTGCAGGATGATGTAGAGGATGAAGATCGGAAGGCTAGCCATGGTCGCCGCCGCCATAAGCGGCCCCCATAGCGTGCCTTCCGAAGTCATGAACATCTGAATGCCGATCTGGATCACGCTGTTTTCGGGCGTGCGCGTCAGGAGAAGCGGCCAGAAATACTCATTCCAGGTCGAAATGAAGATCAGGATGGCAAGAGAGACGATCGTGCCGCGCAGATTGGGCGTGATCACCTCCCAGAGTGTGCGCCAGCTGCCGGCGCCATCCATGCGGGCTGCCTCCAGCACCTCGTTTGGAAAGCTGCGCATGGTCTGCAGAAGGAGCAATATGGCAAGCGCCGATGCGAAGTGCGGCAGGATCAACGCCGTGACGCTGTCGAGCAGGCCAAGGTTGGCGACCATGAGATAATTCGGGATCATCACCACTTGCAGCGGTACAAGCCATGTCAAGGCAACTAGGGCATGGGCGATCCTGTCGCCAGGGAAACGCCAGCGCGCGAAGGCATAGGCTGCGAGCAATCCTGTGAGCAGCTGTATGACGGTGACAATGGCCGAGACGATCAGCGTATTGATCAGCATCCGTCCGATCGGGATAGCATTGAGTGCGTAGACATAATTGTCGAGCGAAGCCGCCGTCGGCCAAATACTCTTCTCGAAGACACGGTTCGCCGGCCGCAGCGACGTAACGATCATCCAGTAAACGGGAAACAGACAGAAGAGCGACAGGATTGCCATCACCGCATGGCCGGCGGCTTTCTCGATCCCAAGAATGGCGTTGCCGCGCCGCGGCGGTCGCGTAAGGCTATCAGTTGTCATAGAAGGAAAACCTGTCGATCAGTCGGAACAGAAAATAGGCGAGCACGCCGAAGCTGATGAAGAGGACCACGGCTGCCGCAGAACTCCAACCGACCGAAAGGCTGGAAAAGCCGAAGTCCCAAAGGAGATAATAGATGTTCGTCGTTGCCCCGAGCGGACCGCCGCCGGTCAGCACATTGATGTAAGAAAAGCTCCATTGCGCCCCGAGCAGAATTGTCATCATCACCAAGAACAAGAGGGTTGAGCTCAGGAGCGGTAGCCGGATGTCGCGGACGATATCCCAGCGATTGGCGCCGTCCATGCGCGCGGCTTCGATCAGGGATGGGTTGATGTTGGCATTGGCGGCCGAAAGGATCAGCGTCGAAAAACCGATCAGCTTCCATCCGGTCAGCACCGTGATCGTCCAGATGGCAATTTTCGGATCCTGCAGGAAGCGCGGGGCGAAAAATCCCAAAGACTTCAGGGCCATGGCGACCATGCCGTGGCCTGGATCAAGCAACCAGCGCCATAACACTGCCGCGACCACAGGGGCGACGATCATAGGTACGAAGATCATCGCGCGGTAGATATTGCGAGCGCGCGAAGGCAGATCGGCCGTAAAAATGGCAATCGCCAACGGTAACAGGACGGCGAGCGGCAACAGGCCGATCACATAGATCCCGGTATTGCGCAGCGCCTGCCAGAACTTCGGAAGCGAGAAGATGTTGATGTAATTGGTCCAGCCGACGAATGTTATCGGTGAGGTCGCCAGCATGTTCCATTCGTAGAAGCTTAGCCGAAAGGCATCGATCAGCGGCCAGTAGATCCAGAGCAGAAAGGTTGCGATAGCCGGCGACAGATAGAGCCACGGGAGATGGGTCTGCTTAAGGATGCGGCGTCGCGGTCGCGCGGATGCGGCCGGCGATGTGGGGGAGGCGGTTAGAGTGGTCATGATGCGCTTGCCTGCCTCGTCTCTTGTGACGCGTCGGTGCCGGTTCCAGACTATCGGACGGTTTTGCGAGCCCTCCTCCCGCCAGCATGCGGGAGAGGAGGGCGTGTCATCAGCTCAGTTTGTACTCGCCGGCATCAGAGCCTGGGCGGTATCCTGTGCTGCCTTCATTGCAGCAGTCGGATCTCCACCTCCGAACACCGCCTGCTCGGCACCGTCCATCATCGCTTTGGCGATCTGCCGATAGTTGGGACCGGGGAAGGATTTCCAGGGTTCCAGCACATCCAATTGCTTCAGATTGGGCTGGACGAGGGGATGTTCCTTTACCCAGTTGCCGAGATATTGCGGATCGTCGACGATATCGGTGCGCAGCGGCAGATAGCCGATTTCCGATGTGATGACCGTATAGGCATGCTTCGATGTCATGAACTTCATGAGCTCCCAGGCGGCCCGCTGCTTGAGCGGATCGGCACTCATGATGACCAATGCGCTGCCGGAATTGTTCGGCCGGACCGGCTTTTCGCCGAAACGCGGCATCGTCGTGGCGCGCAGGTCGAAATTGCCGGTAGCGCCCTTGACCAGATAGGCCTGGATGGCGGAGGTCTGCAGATACATGCCGACCGTTCCGGCCGCCATGCCGTCCATGGCGGCATTAATGTCGAGATTGGTGTAGACGCCTGACGTGTAGAGGTCGTGCAGCATCGATACCGCTTCGACGGCCGCCGGCTCCGCGAAAACCAGCCTCTTGCGGTCCGCTGAAAGAACGTCACCGTTGTTGGAACGGATCAGGCCCTGGAACAGCCAGTCGCCCGCCGATGGTCCGAAAATGCCGGTGGCAAGACCATCCTGCCCAGTCTTGTCGACAATCGCCTTTGCCGCGACTTTCACCTCCGCCCAGGTCTGCGGCGGATGGTCGGGATCAAGACCCGCCTTGCGGAACAGGTCGGCATTGTAGAAAAGGACCGGCGTCGAGAAAGTATAGGCAAGGCCATAGGTCTTGCCGTTATAGACGCCGAGTTTCAGCCCCTTCGGCGACATGCCTTCGAAATGCGAGGACAGTTCCTCGGCTGGCACCGTATCCTCAAGTGCGACCGCGCCGAGGTTGTTGACGAAGAAATCGAGGTCGGAAAACACCATCTGGGCGATATCCGGTCCATGCCCTGCGGCGACGTCAGCCTGGATGCGCGTGCTGATGTCGGAAGAGGGCACGCCGATGCCGTTGACCTTGACGTTCGGATTGGCGGCTTCGAATTCGGCGATCAGACGCTTGGTCGCGGCCGCGCCGTTGCCTGTCGAGGCAAGGTTGTAGTTATAATAGTTGATGGTGACGGGCGTATCGACCTTGGCGGGAATCTGGCCCGCGAACGCTACCGATGCAAGCATCGCGAAAGCGATGCCGGCGCCAAGAAAAGCTCTGCGTTTCATCTTTTAAATCTCCCGGTCATTCCGCAGCGGCAAGTGCTGCCTGTTCTTCGTACCGTTTGATGAGTTCGCCCATCATGGCGAAGGTGAAGCTATGCAGTTCCCGCCGCTCGGAGGGCTGCGGCACGAAGGAAACCGTCAGGCCGGAGGGGCGTAGAGTGCCGACTGCGAACGAGGCGCCCGACAGCATGCGGATGCCCTCATTCAGGTAAAGCACGTCGGTTGCCGCGTGCTGGCCGACGCCGATGATCACCGGAATGCCGTACCAGTTGCTGACGCGGTCGAAATGGATGTGGCCGGAAAGGATACCGATGACGTTGTGGCCTTCGACAAGGGTGCGCAGTCTTTCTGTGTCGGCGATTGCCAGTGCTTCCCACTCAAGATCCGGATTTGGGTCCAGCGCCGGCGCATGATGCATGACAAGGAGCTTCGGCAGGGCAGGGTGGTTGGCAAGCTCACCTTCCAGCCAGGTGAACTGCGAGGCTTCGAAGCTGCCGCCGATCTTGAAGGGATGACTGGAATCGAGAACGATGATGTGGATACCATCGATGACGGCCGCATGATCGTAGGGAGCCTTCAGCTCATCGGCGCGATCGGTCATCGCCTTGTAGAAACCGTCACGCTTGTCGTGGTTGCCGAGCGCGTAAAGCACCGGGATACCGAGATCTGCCTCCGCCATGATGCGCTTCAGCTCTTCATAGGAGCCGACATCGCCGCGATTGGTGAGGTCACCGCTTGCAACAACGAAGCTTGGTGTCGGTACCACTCTTTTGACGTCGGCCAGGATGGCGGCCAGCGTCTTCGATGTATCCGAATAAAGGTGATCATCTGTGACCGTTGGGTCGGAGATGTGCAAGTCGGTAAGATGAACGAAGGTCGTATGGGCCGTCATGGCGTCGTTTCCTGTGCGTGGTGCGCTTTCCGGGGGATGCCTTGCAAAGGCACTTGCTTGTGTGACGACACATCGATACACAGGCGACATGACAGGTGAATGAAGGTTCATTCAGAATGGAATTGGATCCAGCCCGACGCGAACGTATCCTCGATGCGGCCGCCAAATTGATCGTTGCAAACGGTCTGCAATGCTCGATGGCAGCGATCGCCGAAGCAGCCGGCGTGGCGACCGGCTCGATCTACAATTATTTCAGGTCGAAGGACGATCTCATCCGCGGGGTCTATGCGCAGCTGGCCTCGACCATTGCAGCGCATCTCATCCCTTCGCTCACCGCCCCTGGCGGCCCTCGCGACCAGATTATCCGTTACATATACGACTATATCGACTTCATATGGCAGGATCGGCAGCGAGCCCTCCTGTTCGAATATCTTTCCAATGTACCGTTGATTTCCGGCGAGGAAATGAATGCGATCTTCGGCGAGGTAACACGCTATTCCGTTGGTCTGATGGGCGCGGCCAAGGAAGCCGGTCTGCTGCAGGATCTGCCGCCTTCAACGATGTCTGGCTATATCGGCGGCGGCATCCGCAATACGCTGAAGTGGCGCCGCTTCAATCCTGCGCCTCTCTCAGACGGGGAACGCGATGCGATCGCCTTGATGTCCTGGAACGCCATCGCGGCCCTGCCTGCAAGAGCGATGAGTTCTGCAGGTCATGATTGAACGGAAGCCCAGCTGTCAGTGTCGTCAGCCTGTCTGACGCGGCAGCTGGGCTGACCCTGCGTCGGCCGCTATTTCACCGCAGCATTGCCGCCATCGGCAAAGAGCGCCGATCCGGTAACAAAGCTCGCCATGGGGCTGGCAAGGAAGAGGGCGGCCGAGGCAATTTCCTCAGGTTGGGCGATCCGCTTCATTGCATGCAGGCCGGCCGCCCAGTCTTTCTGGCTTTGATCGCCCGCCATGTCGGTATCCACGCCGCCCGGCAGGAGTGCATTGGCCCGGATACCTTGAGCCGAGTAGTCGGCAGTAATGCCCTTTACCAAACCCATCAATCCGGCCTTGGAAGCGCCGTAGGCTGCCATGCCGGGGATGCCAACACTGGTTCCGACGAAAGTGGAGGTGAAGACGATCGAGCCGCCGCCACGGGAGAGCATCGCCGGAATCTGGCTGCGCGCGCCGAGATAGGCAGAAGTCAGGTTGGTGGTCAGCGTATTCTGCCAGTCCTCAGGCGCAATCTCGGCCAGCGGCTTCATTGCGCCGACCGTGCCCGCATTGTTGACGGCGATGTCTAGGCCGCCGAATTCGCTGATGGCGGCCTCAACGGCCCGTTCATGACTATCGGGCAGGCCGACATCGCCGGCGACAATGATCGCCCTGCCGCCTTTGCCGCGGATCTCGCCCGCCACCTCCTCGAGCTGCGTCGGGCGCCGAGCCGTCAGGACAATTGCTGCACCCTGCTCGGCAAACATCAGTGCGATGGCGCGGCCTATTCCCATTGATGCGCCGGTCACGATTGCGACTTTGTGTTCCAGTAGAGCCATATGGAGAACATCCTTCTGTTGTCGTTCCGGATGGCACCCTATTCAGGCAGGCTCGCGTAACCACCCGCTTCTTGCGCGGGATGGACGGAGCGGATCGATTCCTGTTCCTGGGCAGGAAAACCCCACGGCATTTCGATCGTCAGCTGTCGTCTACTACTGTCTGGTGAGATGTCAGGCTGCGTCCTTCATGATGATCGGGACGCGTGTTGAGTAGCTCTTCAGAGCTTCAGCGAGCGGGGACAAGAGGTTCAGGGTCGCCGCTCAAAACGAAGTGATATCCCACAAAAAGCCAGCAATGGCAGGGATTTCCCGCGAAAGACGGCCTGATGCAAGATCTCGCCTTGCAAAGACGGCAAGTCACGGTTATGTCGCAATGGTAAATCAAACCCTGCAAGCCTCCAATTCCAGCTGATCCTTCGTCGACAACGCTGCGTCAGTGAGCACACATCCGGACAATATGGCTAAACAGACCAAACCCTTCATTCTCGAAATCAAGAGCTCTCGTCGAACCAAAGCGAAACCGATCGAACAGAAGAAATCGATTTGGGGTGCATTCGCTTCCGAGCTGAAACAGGATTTAGCGGATGGGGAAGTGCCTTCGATACAGGTGGTCGCCAGCGAACATTGTCCGGCACCGGCTGATACGGACCTTAGCGTCGCCATTGAACAGGATGAAACTGAAGACCTGCCTGTTACCTCAGGATTTTTCGAGAAATGGGCTGGAAGAAGGGCTGATAAGCCTAAGGCTGGTACGGCTGATATCGTCGCGACGTTTCTTGCGCGGATCGAAAAGCAAAAGGAGCTGCTTTCCGAATTCGAGGTTGACCCTGCAGGATTTACGAACTGGCGTTCCGCCTGGTTTCGCAAGGTTGCCGGTGGTTTCGGCGTCAGCATCGGTCACGATCGAGTCGATGCCGGCGATGGGCTGCGTTATGTCGTTGTCGACAGCCTCCGGGAGGTCCACGAGTTTCTCGAGGATCTCGGCGAGCATGTTCGAACCGACGAGATTTTCCAGCGCGCCTTGAAAGCGAACCACAAGCTGCGATCCAATCGCAGGACCGGAGCCTCGGCATCTTGATCTAAATTCAGCTCATTTCTGTGTGATAGGGCAGGCCAGCATGTTCGGTTCTGCCCTATAGAACATATCCCGGCCAAGGCTTGTTGCTAATGAGGCCAGCTCTCCAGAGTGCGGACGAATTCGGTCAGCCAGGAATTCGTCTGGTGGCCGTCGAGTGAGCGGTGATCGATCGTCAGAGATATATAAGCCATCGGTCGGATCTGGATGGCGTCGACCCCATCAACTTCTCTGACGACGACGCGCTTTTCCAGCTTGCCGACCCCGAGAATGGCCGATTGTGGCTGGTTGATGATGATGGGGGATGCCAGCAGCGATCCGGAAACCCCGTGATTGGAAATTGTGAAGGTTCCGTCCTTCAAATCGTCATTCTTGAGCGCATTGGATCGTGCCCGACTTGTCAGGTCCTGCAAATCGGCCGCAATTTCCTCAAGCGACAGGGCCTGGGCCTGCCGGATCACCGGCGCCACCAGGCCTTTGTCGCCCAGTGCGATCCCGATGCCAATATTGACGTCCTCGAAGATTTCGAGACTTTCGTCGTGCCACTGGCTGTTTACCTCGGGCACCACTCTCATTGCCGCGACGGAGGCTGCGACGAAGTATGCGGTGTATGAGAGGCTTATGCCCTGAGATTTCAGGCGCTCCTTGTGGGTCGCCCGATGGCGCATGATCGCCGTGAAGTCTGCCTCGAAGATCGCCGTGACTTGCGGGGCTGTCGCAAGGGACTGCGCCATGTGTTTAGCGATTGAGAGGCGCATGGCGGAATGCGGCACGATCCGGGAGCGACCGTCGGTCGACGCCGGTGAGGACTTAACCGTCATGGCACTACGTTCCGCGACAACCGGTTGAGGTTGCGGTTGTGAGAGGACTGCCGTGTCCGCCCTATGCGCGTTTTCCATGTCGGCGCGCGTCACGCGCCCGCCCTTGCCACTACCCATAAGCGTGGCCGGATCGATCCCATATTCCATGGCGGCCCGACGCACTGCGGGCGAATAATACGGGGTGTTGGCTACCGTCAGCCCAGGCTGCACCTGCGTCGGGGCAATCGACGCTTCGGCTGTCGTGCCATTGGCGGGAACGATCATGCGTCCAAGCATCGCCCCGGGCATTGCATCGTCGCCGTCGGCCATCGCGATTTCGCTCAGGATACCGTCGCAAGGCGCTGATATTTCCTGCGTCACCTTGTCGGTTTCGAGCTCGACGAGTGCATCACCTTCTTTGACATGATCGCCGATCTGCTTCAGCCAGTTCCGGACGATGGCCTTCGTGCCTTCCTGCTCGATGGGAGCCGTGATTTCAATCGAATTGGCCATTCTCAAAACTCCAGCAATTCGGCAATGCGCTTGGCGATCCGCTCCGTCGACGGCACGGCCCAATCGAGAAGAACAGGATTATGCGGGCTTGGAATATCCGGCATGGTCAGGCGAGAGACCGGGGCGTCGAGATCCATGAAGGCCTTGTCGGCAATGACGGCGGAGATTTCGGCGCCAAATCCGCCGGTTCCGAGGTCCTCGTGAACGATGAGGCATCGATGGGTCTTGGCGACGGAGGCAAGCACGGCCTCTTGATCCCAGGGCATCAATGTTCGGAGGTCGATAATATCGGCAGATATGCCCTCGGCCGCCTCCTCGCATCGCTGCACCATGGCACCCCAGGTCACGATCGTGATGTCATTGCCGGTGCGGGTGAGACTTGCCTTGCCGAAAGGCAGCGCGAAATCGTCACCTGGATAGGGGCGGCGCGCCCAGGCATGGTCAAGCATTGCTCGGTGCTCGAAGAATATAACGGGATCGTTGCCGCGGATCGAGGTCCGCAGCAGGCCGACGGCATCTGTCGCATTGGATGGAACCGCCACCTTCCAGCCGGGCTGATGGACGAAAGCCACTTCGTTGGTCTGGCTATGCCAGGGATCGCCGCATTTGAAGAATCCACCCGGCATGCGGACCACGACTGGTGCTGCGAAGCGGTTGCTGGTGCGCCAGCGAATGGTGCCGCAATCGTTCAGTTGCTCGGTAGCCGGCTCGGCATATTTGCGAAACTGGATTTCGGGAACCGGCACGAGCCCGGCGAGCGCCATACCGACAGCCCGGCCGATAATTCCCTCTTCGGAAAGAGACGTGTCGAACACCCGCTCGTCACCGAATTTTTCCTGCATTCCGAGCGTCACGGCATGGACCCCGCCCTTAGGGCCGACATCCTCGCCGAAGATCACCACCCGCTCGTTGATCGACATCTCGTGTTCGAGGGTCTTGCGGATGGCGGTGACCATGTTGATGCGGACACCGGATGTCTCGGCGTCCGTCGTTGTCGCCAGTTGCACATACCCCATCGGATACTGGCCGCCCATCACCTGCATTTCGCCATCGAAGAAGACATGGCGGGTTACCGATGAGGGATCGGCAACCGGTCTTTGTTCAGCTGCGGCGCGAGCGCTTTCGGCCATCTGTCGTGCGTCGCTTTCGCAAGCGCTCCATTCTTCCGTCGTCATGACCGCCGGGACAAGGAAATCTCTCAGTCGCGGCAGTGGATCGCGCTCCCATTCACGCCTGACCGTCTCCTCACTTTTGTAGGTCTGCGTATCCTGAAAGCTGTGGCCTTCAAGGCGCGGAACCGTCAGCCTCAGCAGAGCGGGCTTGCGCTCCTCCCGGACAAAGGAGACCGCGTCCTGTATGAGGTTTGCTGCCTCAGCCGGATCGCACCCGTCGCCATCAAAAACCGCGAGGTTCTTCCAGCTCGCAAGATTGGCGGCGATATTGCCGCCGGGCGTTTGGATTGTCGAAGGGACTGAGATGCCAAAGCCATTGTCCTCGATATAGAACAGCATCGGCAATGCTTGTGTCGTTGCGGCGGTGAGCGCCGCCCAGAAGCCGTTGGAGGCAACCGAGCCGTCGCCGCCAAGGACGACGCCAATATCCTTGGAATAGTCGCCACGACCCAACGTCGTCGCGTAATATTTCATCGCCTGTGCCCAGCCGGCGGTCGGCGTATATTGAGCGCCAACGCCACCACACATGGGCAGAGCGGACGCACCGGCGCGGTTCGGATAGTTGAAGACGACACCGATGTCGCGTCCGTCGGAATAGCCGCCGGCTCGGCCCATGGCGGAGCCGAGCGCATCGGCCGGATCAACGCCAAGTGAAAGCAGAAGCGGCCGCGAGCGATAGTAGCCGCAAGTGGCATCGTGCAGACCGGTAAGCTGCGTCCCCAAAAGGATCTGCGCCAAATCGTGACCGCGCGCGGAAAACTGATAGAGAACCTTCTTTTCCGGAACGAGCCGCTTTTCCTCCATCTCATCGAGTGCCCGGGACAGTTGGACGAGATAGGCGACCTTGCGCCAATCGATGCGATCGTCTGGTGCGTTCCTCTCATGCTTCCTGACGGCTAGCTGGGCCATGTGATCCTCCTCCAAATGGCCCAATGATTCTAATTCAAACCCTCGCGCTATTCCTTTCAATCTTTCTGTTTTCGGGATAGAGTTTGAAATCCATGTTTCATAAATGGCGATTTTTTGAATGGAAGATTTCGATCTCGATCATGTCGACAGGGCGATTCTGCGCGTGCTGCAGGAAGATGGCGATATCAGCCAGGCGGCACTTGCCGAAAAGGTCGGCGCATCGCCTGCCTCCTGTTGGAGAAGAATAAAGGCGCTGGAAAGTGCCGGCGTGCTGGGCCGGACGGTTCGTCTCGTCGACGCCGACAAGATCGGCAAGGGGTTGAACGTCTTCTGCCAGGTCAAGATGAAGACACATGACCCTGCGACCCGTCGCGATTTCGAGCAGTTCATAGCGAGCTATCGCGAAGTTCTTGAATGCTATTCCATGTCCGGTGAATGGGACTATCTTATCCGCGCTGTCGTGGCTGATGTCAGGGAATATGAAGGGCTTTTGATGCGGGGCATCCTGACGCATGAAGCGGTCCTCAGTTCCTCGTCGCACTTCTCATTGAAATGCGTGAAATATACGACGGCCTTGCCGACGAATGCGTCGCGATAGTAGGCGTATCTTCCTTTGGCACTTGCTTGCCTTGAACAGGACTGCCGACCCAAGCTAATAGACCTGCAGTTTGCAGATGCGGAGCAGAGCTCGATTGTCACCTGATAATGTGAAACCCGGAGATGGTCTGAACGAGGCGGTTGAAGCGCTCCTCGTCGATCTGCCCATCAAGGCGGCGAGTTTCATCGTCACGATCTATGGCGACGTCGTCGAGCCGCGGGGAGGGGTGGTCTGGATCGGCAACCTCATCGAGGCCTGCAAAAGCGTCGGTATTACGGAAACGCTGGTGCGGACTGCAGTCTCGCGCTTGGTCACGGCGGGCCGGCTTGTGGGCGAACGGGAAGGGCGCCGCAGCTTCTACCGGCTGACGGAGACGGCACAAGCCGAGTTCTCGCAAGCCGCCAGCCTGTTCTACGGGCCTGAGCCGCAGGTCAGATGGCAATTCGTCCTTATCAATGGTCCTGCTCCCGAGGAGATCATGCAGGGTCTGGAGCGGGATGGCTTTGCGAGATTGAATCCGCGCCTGGCGGTCGGAACGCATCCGGCGCCGCCTTTGCCGGGGCGCGTCGTGGTCTTCGATGCCCAGCTAGCAACCGAGAACGGCGCCTTGAGGGAATTCGCCGAAGAGGCCTGGAACCTGCCGCGCTTTGCCGAAGCCTATCATGACTTCCTGCGTCGCTTCGGGTCGTTTTCCCAAAGTGTCGCGGATTGTGCAGTCCTCTCATCCTTCGATTGCCTGATCGCACGGCTGCTCCTCGTTCATCAGTACCGCCTGATCATGCTGCGCGAGCCGCATCTTCCCAAATCGGCTTTGCCGGAGGGTTGGCCGGGCGACGAGGCGCGACACCTATTTGCCGATCTCTATTTGCGCCTCTCCCAAAAGGCCGAGGGCTATGTCGGCCGCTATTTCGTCAATGATGCCGGCACCCTTCAGGAGACGACCTCTGCCAGCCAAGCAAGGCTCAGTCGCCTCGAGTTTCGCTGAAAGCTCAATCTGTTCAATCATATAGCGATGCTGTCGCCGTTGACGTCGGCCCAGGCACCTCAAATGTCACAAAAATTTCTGAAATTTGATTTGAATTGTGACATATCGCATGCTAATACAATGACCGATCGGTCGGTTAATTCGATGACTGACGATGTGAGGTTTCGTGGAGGAGAACGAAAAACAGGCCTATACTGTTGGTAGCGTGAAGCGTCGGCCTTGCCGGCAAGCCTCAGGACAACCGTAGGCCTGCGATCATTCTCAAGCGCGCTCGACGCGCGAAGACGGAGGAAA
Source organism: Rhizobium sp. BR 314 (assembly GCF_047445805.1). NCBI lineage: Bacteria > Pseudomonadati > Pseudomonadota > Alphaproteobacteria > Hyphomicrobiales > Rhizobiaceae > Rhizobium > Rhizobium sp. BR 314. The sequence continues at coordinate 158,772 of NZ_JARWLA010000011.1, forward strand.
GATCAATGTACGCACAGATGGTGAAAACCGACGGCACCCGCATCCGTTCCCTCGACGAGATGGATCCTCAGGAGCGCGCTTTTCAGGAACGCGTCGATGCCGGACAGAAGATCGAGCCGAAGGAATGGATGCCGGAAGGCTATCGCAAGACCTTGATCCGCCAGATCAGCCAGCACGCCCATTCCGAAATCGTCGGCCAGCTTCCCGAAGGCAACTGGATTACGCGCGCTCCGACACTGGAGCGCAAGGCGATCCTGCTTGCCAAGGTTCAGGACGAGGCGGGCCACGGTCTCTATCTCTACTGCGCCGCCGAAACGCTCGGCATCAGCCGCGACGAGATGTATGAGCAGCTCCATTCCGGCAAGGCCAAATATTCCTCGATCTTCAACTATCCGACGCTGACCTGGGCCGACATCGGTGCGATCGGCTGGCTGGTGGATGGCGCTGCTATCATGAACCAGGTCCCGCTGCAGCGCTGTTCCTACGGTCCCTATTCGCGGGCGATGATCCGGATCTGTAAGGAGGAGAGCTTCCATCAGCGCCAGGGCTTCGATGTCCTGATGAAGATGGCGAGGCTGGGTACTCCGGCACAGAAAGCCATGGTGCAGGATGCGCTGAACCGCTGGTGGTGGCCGTCGCTGATGATGTTCGGCCCTTCGGACGATGCCTCCGTGCATTCGGCCCAGTCGATGGCCTGGAAGATCAAGCAGAATTCCAATGACGAACTGCGTCAGAAGTTCGTCGACCAGACCGTGCCGCAGGCCGAATATCTCGGCCTGACCGTCCCCGATCCCGATCTGAAGTGGAACGATACGAAAGGCGGCTATGATTTCGGCGAGCCGGACTGGGAAGAGTTCTTCAACGTGATCGCCGGCAACGGCCCGTGCAATGCGGAGCGGCTGAATGCCCGCAAGCAAGCATGGGATGATGGTGCGTGGTTCCGCGACGGCTTGACGGCGCATGCCGAGAAAGCGGCCGAGCGCCGTGCCGCCGCCAGGATCGCCGCCGAATAAGGCGGGTCGAATTTTCAGGGAGTGAAAAACATGTCCAGCGAATGGCCGCTTTGGGAAGTCTTCATCCGTGGTCAGCATGGCCTCAACCATCGCCATGTCGGCAGCCTGCATGCGCCCGATGCCGAAATGGCGATCAACAATGCGCGCGATGTTTATMCCCGCCGCAACGAAGGCGTCAGCATCTGGGTGGTGCGCTCGTCCGAGATCACCGCCAGTGCGCCTTCGGAGAAAGGGCCGCTGTTTGATCACTCCAATTCCAAGGTCTATCGTCATCCGACCTTCTTCGACATCCCCGATGAAGTGGGGCATATGTGATGGCAACCGCTGCACTGGATCCGGCGGCCGACCAGGCCGCTCTCGTCGAATTCCTCCTGCGCATCGGCGATAACACGCTGATCCTCGGCCATCGCGTTTCCGAATGGTGTGGCCGCGGGCCGGCGCTGGAAGAGGATATTGCGCTCGCCAACACCGCACTCGACCTGATTGGCCAGACCCAACTCTGGCTCGGGCTCGCGGGCGAGGTGGAGGGCAACGGCCGCTCGGCCGATGATCTTGCCTATCTGCGCGACGGTTACGAGTTCCGCAATATCCTGCTGGTCGAACGCCCCAATGGCGATTTCGGCAAGACACTCATGCGGCAATTTCTCTTTGATGCCTGGCACTATTTGCTGCTGAGGGGGGTGAGAGGCTCAACCGACCGGCGCATTGCCGAGATCGCCGAGAAGGCTTTCAAGGAGGTTTGCTATCACCTCGATCGCAGCCGCGACCTGATCATCCGCCTTGGCGACGGCACGGCCGAAAGCCATCGCCGCATGCAGGAAGCCCTGGACGAACTTTGGCCGTTCACCGGTGAAATGTTCGTCGGCGATGCCGCCGATGCAGCGCTGGTGCAGGCCGGCGTGATCCCGGAGCCGCAAAGCCTCAAAGCCGGTTGGGACGAGATCGTCTCCGACACGCTGACGGAAGCGACGCTGAAACGTCCGGCGGATGGCTATATGCATAAGGGTGGCCGCCGTGGCGTTCATACCGAGCATCTGGGCTTCATCCTCACTGAGCTGCAATTCCTGCAGCGCGCCTATCCGGGCGCAACCTGGTAGGAGGCTGGCATGGCGACCGCACTCCACCCTCCGGTCGAAGAGATCTGGCATTGGCTATCGGAAGTGCCGGACCCGGAGATCCCGGTGATTTCGCTGACCGATCTCGGCATCATCCGCGATGTCGGCTGGCAGGAGGATACGCTTGTCGTCACGGTGACGCCGACCTATTCGGGCTGTCCTGCAACGACCGTGATCAATCTCGATATCGAACGCGCGCTCGCCGAGAAAGGCGTCGACCGGGTGCGGCTGGAGCGACGGCTGTCGCCGGCCTGGACGACGGATTGGATCAGTGCCGAGGGCCGCGAGAAACTACGCGCCTACGGCATCGCCCCACCGATCGACGGCACGGCTGCCGACGGCATCTTGATGAAGCGTGTCGACCGGCTCGCCGGCCGCTCGAACCTCACGATCGCCTGCCCGCGTTGCGGATCGGCAAATACGGAAAAGATCAGCCAGTTCGGCTCGACGCCCTGCAAGGCGAGCTATCGCTGTAGCGACTGTCTGGAACCTTTCGACTACTTCAAGTGCATTTGACCCCAACAGGACGAGGCCCGCATCCATGGCACGTTTCCATCCCCTGACCGTCACCGATGTACGCCGCGAGACGCGCGATGCGGTCGTCGTCACGCTTGCGCCGTCCGAGGAGGATCGGGCTGTCTTCGACTTCACGCAGGGGCAGTATCTGACCTTCCGCCGCAAGTTCGATGACGAGGAGCTGCGCCGTTCCTATTCGATCTGCGCCGGCAAGGATGAGGGCGTGTTGAAGGTCGGCATCAAGCGTGTCGATGGCGGCTGTTTCTCGACCTGGATCAACGAAAACCTGAAGGCAGGCGACACGCTGGAAGCCATGCCGCCGATGGGCGCCTTCTTCACCCCCATCGAACCTGACGTCCCAAGGCATTATCTCGGCTTTGCCGGCGGCAGCGGCATCACGCCGGTTCTCTCGATCATCAAGACGGTGCTGGCGCGCGAGCCCCACTCGGTTTTCACGCTGGTCTATGCCAATAGGCAGATCAGCTCGATCATGTTCCGCGAAGAGCTGGAGGATCTGAAGAACCTCTATCTCGGTCGCCTTTCGGTCCTGCACGTCCTTGAAAGCGAGGCGCAGGAAATCGATTTGTTCACCGGCCGGATCGACGCTGAAAAATGCAAGGCGCTCTTCAAGCACTGGATCGATCTGACGTCGGTCGCGACAGCCTTCATCTGCGGCCCCGAGCCGATGATGCTCGCAATCGCTGCGGCGCTGCGCGAGCACGGCATGCGGGACGACCAGATCAAGTTCGAGCTGTTTGCGTCCTCGCAGCCCGGCCGTGCACGCCGTAAAGTGGAGAGCGCCGCCGCGGCCGATCACGAAACGAGCTGCGAGGCAACCGTGACGCTCGACGGCGCGACGCGCGTCTTCAAGTTCCCAAAGCATGGCCAATGCCTGCTCGATGCCGCGCTCGAAAACGCGATGGATGTGCCCTATGCCTGCAAGGCCGGTGTCTGCTCCACCTGCCGCGCCAAGGTTCTCGAAGGCGAGGTCGAGATGGAGGTCAACCACGCGCTCGAAGACTACGAGGTGCGCCAGGGCTACGTGCTGACCTGTCAGTGCTATCCGCTCACCGACCGCATCGTTGTCAGCTACGACCAGTAGCGCCAAACCGCATCGAAGGGAGGAACGAAATGTCCGAGACGATGCCGATCGAGCAATATCTGCAGGAGGGCGGCGTGCTGTCCTCGCCCGACAATGTGCCCCCGCGCTATCGCGGCGAGTTGTTGCGGCTGATGGCAAGCTTCGTCGATAGCGAACTGGCCGGCTCCGCCGGCTTTGCCGATATCATCAACGACGCGCCCGGCATTCAGGAGCGGATTTCCGCAGCGCGCATCGTGCTGGAAAAGACCGACCACGCCGGACAGGTCCTGAAAATCATGGAGACCTTCGGCGTCGATGGCGGCCGCTATGCCATCCACCATCCCTGGGCGGCGCGGCTATCCCGTGACGCCGACATCGGCGCTGTGAGGCAAGGCGGTGACATGCGGCTTTCCGTTTTCCATTACCCGCTCGAGGGCTGGATGGATGCGGTCGTCATGAACGTTCTGATGGGGGCGGCCAGCACCGTACAGCTGAAAGAGTTGGGGCGTGTATCCTACCAGCCGTTGGCCGAGGTCTTTCGTACCATTCTGCCGCGCGAAAGACGGCACGCGGAACTCGGTGCTGCAGGTCTTGCCCGCATCATTGCCAATGACGAGGGACGGGTGAAGGCACGCGCTTCGGTCGCCTATTGGTATCCGCGCGTTGCGGAGAGTTTTGGCCATGCCGGTTCCGCCCGCTTCGAAACATTGTCGCGCTTCGGTCTGCGCCATCAACCCAATGAAACCCTGCTTGCCGTATGGCAGGCCGATGTCGATGCGCAACTCTCTGCGCTCGGATTGATTTAGGCGATCCCAGGAAAACCGCCTGGCGACCTCCATTCGGGATTGCCGGAAAATGAAGGAAGGAAACACGGATGAACATCATGGCAAACCAGCCGCGCCGGCTTGAGAGCTATGTCGGAGGCACTTGGGTCGCCGGTGCCAAGGAGGGCGTACCGCTGCTCGACGCCTCGACCGGTGCACCCGTTGCGTCAATCGATTCCTCCGGCATCGATTTCAAGCAGACACTGGCGCATGGTCGCGACAAGGGCGGTCCGGCGCTCAGACGCATGTCCTTCCATGAGCGCGCCGCAATGCTGAAGGCGCTCGGACAGGCTCTGCTCGAGAGGAAGGAAGAGTTCTATGCGCTCTCGACGGCAACGGGCGCCACGCGGGCCGATAGCTGGGTCGATATCGAAGGTGGCATCGGAACGCTGCTGTCCTACGCTTCCAAGGGCCGGCGCGAGCTGCCGAATGCGCGCGTGCTGCTCGATGGCGACGTGGAGCAGCTCTCCAAGGATCAGAGCTTTTCCGCGCAGCATATTCTAAGCCCGCTGCAGGGTGTTGCCGTTCACATCAACGCCTTCAACTTCCCCTGCTGGGGCATGCTGGAAAAGGTGGCGCCGACCTTGCTTGCCGGCGTTCCCGCCATTGTCAAGCCGGCGAGCCAGACCGCTTACCTCACCGAACTCATGGTTCGCCGCATCATCGAGACCGGCCTGCTGCCGGAAGGTGCGCTGCAGCTTGTCTGCGGTTCGGTCGGCGATCTCCTTGATCATGTCGAAGGCCAGGATGTCGTTACCTTCACCGGTTCCGCAGCGACCGGCCAGCGTCTCAAGACGCATAAGGCTATCATCGAAAACTCCGTTCGCTTCACCATGGAGGCAGATAGCCTCAATGCGGCCGTTCTTGGCCTTGATGCCGGCCCCGGCACGGAGGAGTTCGATCTCTTCGTCAAGGAAGTCGCCCGCGAGATGACCGTGAAGGCCGGTCAAAAATGCACGGCCATCCGCCGCGTCATTGCGCCGCGAGCCTATAGCGAAGCCCTTATTTCGGCCTTGAACGATCGTCTCGACAAGACCGCGATCGGCAATCCGGCCGACGAGACGGTTCGTATGGGGCCGCTCGCGAGCCTCGATCAACGCGAGGAAGTGCGTGCCCGCATCCGCGACATGGCCGTCGATGCCGAGATCGTCGGCGGCGATCCCGACAATCCAAGCGTCATGTCTGGCGACGCGAAGGCAGGTGCCTTTCTCAATCCGGTGCTCCTCTATTGCGACAAGCCGAGTGCCGCCCGTGCCATCCATGACGTCGAGGCCTTTGGCCCCGTCAGCACAGTGATGCCTTACGATACGGCGGAAGAGGCGGTCGATCTGGCCCGGCGTGGCAAGGGCAGCCTCGTTGCCTCCGTCTTCACCAATGACCCCGGTTTCGTCGAGGAGGTCGTTCTTGGTCTTGCGCCGTTCCATGGCCGTGTGATGATCGGCAACCGTGCAAGCGCCAAGAGCTCCACCGGGCATGGCTCTCCCTTGCCAGGCCTCGTCCACGGTGGCCCGGGCCGCGCAGGCGGCGGCGAGGAGCTTGGCGGTATCCGAGCCGTGAAGCACTATATGCAGCGCACGGCCGTCCAGGGCACACCGCGCCTGTTGTCGGCGATCACCGGTCGCTGGATGGAAGGGGCCGCCGCGCAGACCGGCAGTGAACATCCGTTCCGCAAGTCGCTCGCCGAACTCAAGATCGGCGATCAGCTCGTCACCGCTAAAAGGACGGTCACGCTCGACGATATCGAGCATTTCGCCAGCTTCACCGGCGACACCTTTTACGCCCATATGGATGAGGAAGCCGCAAAGGCCAATCCATTCTTCGACGGTCGTGTCGCCCACGGCTATCTCATCGTCTCTTTCGCCGCCGGCCTCTTCGTCGATCCGGCGCCAGGTCCGGTCCTTGCAAATTACGGCGTCGACAATTTGCGCTTCCTGACACCGGTCAATCCGGGTGATACGCTCCAGGTGCAGTTGACCTGCAAGGAGATCAATCCCCGTGCCAATGCCGAGCATGGCGAGGTGCGCTGGGATTGCAAGGTAACAAACCAGCTGGACGCCGTCGTCGCGCATTATGACGTTCTGACGATGGTGGCGAAAACGAGAGAGTGAGCGCATGACGACGATCGAGCAAGACCCGCATCGCCTGGAAATGACCGTACTGATGACGCCGGATATGGCGAATTTTAGCGGAAAGGTGCATGGCGGCGCCCTTTTGAATTTGCTCGATCGCGTCGCCTTTTCCTGTGCGTCGCGCTATTCCAAGCAATATGCGGTAACGCTCTCGGTCGATCAGGTGCTGTTCAAGGAGCCGATCAATGTCGGCGAACTCGTCACCTTCCGCGCTTCGATCAACGATACAGGTCGCACGTCGATGGAGGTCGGCATAAGGGTCGAGGCGGAAAATATCCGCTCCGGCGAGCGCCGCCACACGAACTCCTGCTATTTCACCATGGTTGCCGTCGATGAAGCTGGCCGCCCGGTCCGCGTGCCCGAATTGGTGCCGGCAACGCCGGTCGATATCCGTCGACACAAGGCCGCTCAGCTACGCCGCACCCTGCGTCGCGAATTCGCGCAACGGCTTGAATCAGTGGCCGAAACCGGTCGGGATGTGGAAGGTTTGGGAGGCGATTGAATGGCGCAGATCTATTCCTATGATGGCGTGATACCGGTCATTGACCCGGCCGCCTTCGTGCACCCGGCTGCAATCGTCATCGGCGATGTCATCATCGGTCCAGCCTGCTATGTCGGCCCGGGTGCTGTGCTGCGGGGCGATTTCGGGCGCATCGTGCTTGAGCGCGGCTCGAATGTGCAGGAGACCTGTGTCGTGCACAGTTTTCCGAACTTGGAAGTCACGATCGGGGAGGCGGGGCATATCGGTCATGGCGCGGTGCTGCACGGTTGCAAGATCGGCGCCAATGCGATGGTCGGCATGAACGCGGTCATCATGGATGAGGCCGTCATCGGTGAAAACGCCATCGTTGCAGCCATGGCCTTCGTTAAGGCCAGCGCGGAAATCCCGGCAAACAGCCTGGCGGTCGGCTCGCCAGCGCGTATCGTGCGAGAACTTACGGCAGAGGAAATCGCCTGGAAGCGCCAGGGTACCGCGATCTATCAGCGGTTGGCATTGGAAGCGAAGGAGAAGCTGGTGGCGGTTGAAGCACTGACCGCGCCCGAGCCGGACCGCCGCCGCATTCGCGCGCCGGAATATGATCCGCTTGTTCTCGAGAGAATGAAGCTCGGTGATTGATCCGCTCTGGAATCAAGGATTGAGCAAGATGTCGCCCGAAAACCGCGCACACTTTTCGGCATCATGCTCCGTCAACGGACGGCCTTGACCCCCTCGAGGATGAGGGTGGTGGCGATATCGGCATATTCGTCGCGGGTGATCGGCCCATTCGGTCGAAACCACATGTAGACCCAGTTCATCATTCCAAAGAGCGACATGGTGACCGGCATCAGCAACGGCCTGTTCTTGTTCAGATCTGGATTAAGGGCTTCGATGATGCCGGAGAAGCGTTTAACGATACGGCGTTCGATCATGCGTAATTCAGAGAGCTGCTCGGGCGATAGGGCATGGGTACCGTTCAACTGCACCTGATGCTCGTTGTCGGCGCCTTCATAGTTCTTCAACACGGCTTTCACCAGTAAGCCCAACCGTTCCTGCGGTGCGATATCGGTGCGATCCGCCGCCTCGATTGCACTTTCGAGCTCCGTCAGATGCGTCTGCACGATATCGAAAATCAGCGCGTCCTTGCCGGGGTAGTAGTGATAGAGCAGGGCCTTCGAGACATTGCTATGCGAGGCGATCATCGACATGGAGGCTTTCTCCATGCCGACCTCGGCGAAAACAGCCGCGGCGCTCGCCAGGATACCACGCTGCTTTTCCTCGAAATCAACTGCGCGCGTGCGTGCCATCTTGTCCTGCTCTGTTCATTCCCTACTGGCCATAACGGCCGCGGGCGGCCGATTCTTCCTATATACAATCAAATCTTTATCGAGCTATCCCGGTCCAGATATCAATCACTCTTTCGGGCGGTTATCGACGACCCGTTTGGCCTTGCCTTCCGAGCGCGCGACACCACCCGGCGCGTGGACGATGATCTTCGTCGTCACACCGACAACGCTCTTGATGTGATGGGTGAGTTCCTTTGCCGAAACGCCGCGTGCGGCTTCGTCGGCTGCCTCCAGGGTGCATTCCACATGAACGGTCATGTTGTCCATGCGGCCGGTGCGCGTCAGTTCGATCTGGAAATGCGGCGCAAGCCCGCGACATTTGAGGATCTGTTCCTCGATCTGCGTTGGGAAGACATTGACGCCACGCAGGATCATCATGTCGTCGGACCGCCCCGTCACCTTCTCCATGCGGCGCAGGGAGCGCGCGCTGCCGGGCAGGAGCCGCGTCAGGTCGCGGGTGCGATAACGGATGATCGGCAGCCCTTCCTTGGTCAAGGTGGTGAAGACCAGCTCGCCAAGTTCGCCATCCGGCAGGACGGCGCCGGTCACCGGGTCGATGATCTCGGGATAGAAATGATCCTCCCAGATATGCAGGCCGTCCTTGCTCTCGACGCATTCGCTGGCGACGCCTGGTCCGATGACTTCCGACAAGCCATAAATGTCGACGGCGTGCATATCGAAGGCTTGCTCGATTTCATCGCGCATGGCATTCGTCCAGGGCTCTGCTCCGAAGATCCCGACGGCGAGGGAGCTCTCTCTGGGGTCGATGCCCTGGCGGCGGAATTCATCGAGGATCGACAGCATATAGGAGGGCGTGACCATGATGATGCGCGGCTTGAAATCCTGCATCAGCGTGACTTGCCGCTCCGTCATGCCACCCGAGATCGGCACCACCGTGCAGCCGAGTTTCTCGGCGCCGTAATGCGCGCCAAGGCCGCCGGTGAACAGCCCATAGCCGTAAGCGACATGCACGAGATCACCAGCACGGCCGCCGGCGGCGCGGATTGAGCGCGCAACGACGGTCGCCCAAGTGTCGATATCCTTGGCCGTATAGCCGACGACGGTCGGCTTGCCTGTCGTGCCGGAGGAGGCGTGAATGCGGGCCAGCTTCTCGCGCGGTACGGCGAACATGCCGAAAGGATAGGTATCGCGTAGATCCTTCTTCGTCGTGAAGGGAAACTTGGCGAGGTCTGATAGGCTCTTGAGATCGGAGGGATGAACGCCCGCTTCATCGAAGCGTTGCCGATAAAAGGGCGAGTTCTCATAAGCATGGGTGAGCGACCATTTCATGCGCTCAAGCTGCAGCGCGGAAATCTCGTCGCGCGAGGCTGTCTCGATGGCCTCGAGCTCGCCGGCCCGCGGTGATAGGTTTTCCATGAAAGTCTCCTCCAGAAATGCCAGGGCCACTTCGCTTCTCTTCGAAGCCGAAAAAGCTCCATCCTCTTGTTGTCCTACACATTCCGGACGAAGAGCAGCTGCGCGCTCTTCCTGGAAATGCGTTAGATGCTCCCGAAGCGAAGTCTACTCAGGCAGAAGCGTACCCTTGACCGAGCGTGAGTGGCCGCGAAATTCCGCGATCTGCTCGCCATGCTGATTGGTAATCGCGATGTCGTAGATACCGCCGCGTCCGCGGCGCGACACCTCACGAGCCGCCGCCGTCAACCGGTCGCCCCTGAAAGCCGGCGAGATATAGGTCACCGAACAGTGCTGGCCGACGGTGCGCTGATTATATGTGTTGCAGGCGAAGGCGAAGGCCGAGTCGGCCAGAGTGAAGATGTAGCCTCCATGGCAGGTGCCGTGACCATTCGTCATTGCCTCGGTCACATCCATCGAAATTGTGGCTTCGCCCGGCGCTACCGCAGTCACTTCCATGCCGAGGAGGCGAGTGGCGTTATCGTCTTCCCACATCGATTTCGCACAAGCCTGCGCGAGCTCTTGCGGCGAGAGATTTTCAGTAAGGCTCATCGTCCCTTGAACTCCGGCTTGCGCTTTTCGAGGAAAGCTGAGACCCCCTCCGCATAATCGGCACTGCGGCCGGCCTCGCGCTGCAGATCACGTTCGAGATCGAGTTGCTCGTCGAGCGAGTTGGTCGCTGCCGCCTGAATGGCGCGTTTCGTCAGGCCAAGGCCCAATGTCGGGCCTGAAGCAAGCCGGACGCTAAGCGCCTTTGCCTCATCCATCAGCTTGTCGTCGTCCACTGCGCGCCAGATCAGCCCCCAACCTGCAGCCGTCTCTGCGTCCAATGGCTCTGCCGTGAGCGCCAGTGCCTTGGCACGCGCTTCGCCAATGAGCCTGGGGAGGCTCCATGTACCGCCGGAATCCGGCACAAGGCCTATCTTAGCGAAAGCCTGGATGAACCGGGCCGAACGGGCTGCAAGGGTAATGTCACAGGCAAAGGCGATATTCGCCCCCGCGCCGGCGGCCACACCATTAACCGCGCAGACCACAGGCTTTTCCAGGCTGCGGATCAGGCGCAGAAGCGGGTTGTAAAAGGTCTCGATCGTGCTCCCGAGATCTGGCGTACCCTTGCGCGGGTCGCGATCGCCGAGATCTTGGCCAGCGGAAAAGCCGCGGCCGGCTCCCGTCAGAAGAACGGCTCGGACATCCGCATCCTTATGTGCGCGTTCAAAGCCGGCGCGCAGCGCAAGGTGCATATCCTCATTGAAGGAGTTGAGTTTGTCGGGTCGGTTGAGCGTGAGGCTCAAAACGCCATCGGCAAGGACTGATAGAACAGTGTCGGAATCGGACATGTATCCTCCCTGTCACCTTTCCCAGCGGTGACCGTGAAAAAACTCTTGCATAGACCGACCGGTCAGTCAATTATAAAAACAGCGAAAGGGAGGAATAGAGATGACAGCACTTTCCGAGCGGCATCTTACGACATTGCAGGGTGCGATGGATGCGGCCGCCAAACGCGACTACTGGTCCGCCTATCCCGAAATCCCAAGCGGCAAGATCTATGGCGAAACCGCCAGAGACGACGGTCTAGCAGCTTACGAAGCCAGGCTCGGAAAACAGTTCGAGATTGCCGGACATCCGGCGCAGAGCTCGGTTGGCGTTGAAGTATCGCCTTATGGGCCGTCGCTTGGTATCAGCTATCCGAGCGCATCCGTGGAGCTACTCGTTTCGGCATCACAGGCTGCCGCAACACAATGGGCTGCAGCACCGGCCAAGGCCCGCATCGGCATATGCCTCGAAGCGCTCTCCCGCCTCAATGCCCGCAGCTTCGAAATGGCGAATGCCGTTATGCATACGACGGGGCAGGGCTTTGCCATGGCGTTTCAAGCTGGCGGCCCGCATGCGCAGGATCGCGGCCTCGAAGCGGTCGCCTATGCCTACGCCGAGATGACCCGCACTCCGGCGCAAGCGATATGGACGAAAGCGCAAGGCAAGGGGGAGCCGATCGTTCTCGAGAAGCACTGGCGTGTCGTGCCGCGCGGGATTTCCCTCGTGATCGGCTGCAATACCTTTCCGACCTGGAACAGCTATCCGGGCTTGTTTGCCAGCCTGGCAACCGGAAATACCGTCATCGTCAAGCCGCATCCGGCGGCGATATTGCCGCTTGCCATCACGGTCGAGATCGTCAGGCAGGTGCTTGCCGAAGAAGGTTTCGATGCCAACGCCCTATTGCTTGCCGCCGACACGATGGGCTTCGAGATCACGAAAGACCTCGTGCAGCATCCGGCGACTGCGATCATTGACTATACCGGTTCCAACAGCTTCGGCTCGTGGGTGAGGGCTAATGCCGGTAAGGCTGATGTCTACACGGAAGAGGCTGGCGTTAATTCGATCGTCATCGGCGCGACCGACAATTTCGCTGGCCTGTGCAGCAACATCGCCTTCTCGCTCTCTCTCTACAGCGGCCAGATGTGCACGGCTCCGCAGAATATCTTCGTACCGCGCTCCGGGATTTCCACGGATGACGGGCACAAGAGCTTCGATGCGGTTGCCGCCGGCATCGCTGGAGCCATCGACAGCTTATTATCCGATCCGGCGCGCGCGGCCGGCATTTGCGGTGCCATCGCCAATCCGGCTTCGCTTGCGAGGGTGAACGAGGCCCGGTCGCTCGGCCGCATCGTTCGCGATTCCGCGCCGATCGAGGGTTTGGACGACGCACGCACAGCGACGCCGCTCATCCTCTCCGTCGATGCTGCCGCCGAGGCCGCCTATAGCGAGGAGCGTTTCGGCCCGATTGTCTTCATCGTCGCTGTCGATGATGTGACTGAGGGCGTGAACCGCGCGGCCGAACTTGCGGAAAGAAGAGGCGCGATAACGGCCGCTCTCTATGAAACCGAAGAGGCGAGCATACTGGCAGCAGCCGACCGCTTCGCGAAAGCGGGTGTCAATCTGTCGGTCAATCTGACCGGTGGCATCTATGTGAATCAGAGCGCGGCCTTCAGCGATTTCCACGTGACCGGCGCGAACCCGGCGGGCAATGCCAGCTTGACGGATACAGCCTTTGTTGCCAATCGCTTTCGCATTGCGATGTGGCGGCGACCTGCTGCGGCCTAATCCTCCTTTGGCGGACCGCCAACGACATCGGCTAACGAGACCTGTGAGACCATGACCGTCACAATTACGCATGAAGGCGCAATCGCTGTCGTCACCATCGACAACCCGCCCGTGAATGCACTTTCGCAGGCATTGCGACAGGCGCTGGTAGAGGCTGTTTCCAGCATTGACGCGGACGAAACCGTCGATGCTGTCGTGCTTATCTGTACCGGCCGTACCTTCATCGCCGGGGCCGATGTCAACGAGTTCGGCAAACCGCCGGTCCCTCCGCATCTTCCCGACGTCGTCACCGGCATGGAGAATGCACAAAAGCCTTGGATAGCGGCGATACACGGGAGTGCCCTTGGCGGTGGGCTCGAGGTGGTGCTCGGCTGCGCCTATCGCGTTGCCGCCGCGTCGGCGAACTTCGGCTTGCCAGAGGTAAAGCTCGGCATTGTTCCCGGCGCCGGCGGCACCGTTCGCCTGCCACGGCTGATCGGTGCTCCGGCCACGATTGACATGGTGACCAGTGGGACTGCGATCGGAGCTGGAAAGGCGAGAGACCTTGGCCTTGTCGACGCAGTGATCGAGGGAGATCTCTTGCCGGCAGCCGTCACCTTTGCAGGGGAGGTATCCCGAAAACCGAGGCCACAGCCGATCCGTGAGCGCAGCGTTCCGCCGGTCGAAAGTGATTTCTGGGCACGGACGGAAAAGGCTGTCGCTGCGAAGGCAAAGAGGGAAGTCGCCCCGCTTCGTGCGCTCGCCTGTATTCGGACGGCAAGCGAGGTAGATTTTTTGACAGCAACGGCCTTCGAACGCGACACGTTTCTGGAATTGCGCGGCTCCGCACAAGCCGCCGCGCTGCGCCATATATTCTTCGCCGAGCGTGCCGCACCTCGTCCTCCGGAAGTTGCGGACGTGGCACCGCACGATATTGGTTCCGCCGCTGTCATCGGTGGCGGCACCATGGGAGCCGGCATCGTTGCTGCGCTCAGGGACGCCGGCCTGCCGGTTGTTCTCGTCGAGCGCGACGCAACGGCCGTTGAACGGGGCCTCGCCAATGTCGGCCAGATCTTCGAGAACGCTGTAAAGCGCGGCCGTATCTCACCTGAGATCGCGGCGGAGCGCATGGCAGGGGTCACCGGCACGGGTGATTATGGCGCACTCTCGGATATGGACCTCGTTATCGAGGCGGTGTTTGAAGATCTCGTCGTCAAGCGGGCGGTCTTTGCCCAATTGTCTCGTGTCTGCCGAGCCGACGCTATACTGGCAACAAACACATCCTATCTCGATCCGAACGAGATCGGGGAGGGCCTTGCGCATCCAGAGCGCTTTCTGGGTCTGCATTTCTTCAGCCCTGCCCATGTCATGAAGCTTTTGGAAATCGTCCCGACCAGGACGACGGCGCTGCCCGTGCTGGCGAGTGGCTTTGCGCTTGCCCGCTTGCTCGGCAAGATTCCCGTACGCGCAGGCATCTGCGACGGCTTTATCGGCAATCGCATTCTCAAGGTCACACGCGCACAGGCGGAACGTCTGTTGCTCTCCGGCGCGACGCCCGCCACCGTCGATGCCGCGATGCGTGCATTCGGCCTGCCGATGGGGCCATTCGAGGCCCAGGATCTTGGTGGTCTCGATATTGCGGCCTTTCAACGCAAGACCGCGCGCGGACGCGGTGAAGCGCCGTTTGCGCCTGTCGCCGACCGACTTTGTGCCATGGGGCGCGTCGGCCAGAAATCGAATGGCGGTTGGTACGATTATCAGCCTGGTGATCGCACGCCGCAGCCCTCGAGCGCGGTTGCGGCTATCATTGCCCAGGAGGCTGCTGGACTGACGCAGCGAACTTGGGACGAAACGTCGATCGCCGATGCCATCATCCTGCCGATCGTGAACGAGGCAGCGCGCCTTCTGGAAGAAGGCATCGCGCTTCGCGCAGCCGACATCGACCTCGTCAAGATCCATGGCTATGGCTTTCCACGCTGGCGCGGCGGCCCAATGCATTATGCGCAGGCACGCGGCCTCGCCGAAATTGTCACGGTATTGGATCGTCTCGCGACCGAGAGCCTTGCAGATCCAGCTTGCGACGGTCTGCGACTGGCTGCCGAGCGCGATAGTTTCAAGGTAGCTGCTGGCTCCGCCGGTGCAGTTCCATAACAAACCTTATCTGCGAAACGTGTGTAGCCGCAAAGTTGAAGTGTCCTGTTTTTGCAAAGTTGGAATGTCACTCTCCCCGGGTTTTTGATGACCTGGGAGATTGCGGATGGGACTGATTGCGATGAGCGAGCGCGATCTGCAGCGGATCGAGATTTTGTCGAAGGTGATCGCCGGCCGCATGACGCTGGTGTCGGCGGCGCATGTGCTTGATCTGAGCACGCGCCAGGTCCGTCGTCTTCTGGATCGGATCAGCACTGGCGGTGCGG